>NZ_DASTTN010000067.1:0-4910 GCF_035760125.1 Flavobacterium sp. | reverse complement strand
AATTTTAGTGTCAGTTTTTTATTCTTTATTCCAATAGTAAAGACTTACTAACTTTTTTATGATTGTGGAATCTTGGTTAAAGTCAAAAAGCTCAAGAAGAAAACACAAAACATTATAACTATATTTTTGGAGTTTTAATTTATTTTTCATTCTTTTGAATCCAACTCATTAAATAAATTAAAAATGTCAAAATACACAAAATACATCGCCATAGGTTTGCTTCTTCTATTCTTAATTACAAGTTTTCTAAGATAAATCTATTCGTTCAGTTAGGGTTTTAGGTTTTAATCCAAGACATTAATATAAAAGCCTCACATTTCTGTGAGGCTTTTTGCTTGTCTAAAAAAAAATTATTTCTTAATCAATATTTTAGTCATTGTTTTTTGACCATCATTCACTTCGACAAAATAGGTGCCAGTGCCTAATTTGCTGATATTGATGTTGTTTTCGGATAATTTTCCTGCATCAACTTGCTGTCCTAAGTAATTAATAATTCTGTAAGAAGTTTTTCTGCTGTCTCCCATTTTTAGGTTTATGGAGTTGGTAGCAGGGTTTGGATAAATTGAACAATCAAATATATTATTTTCATCACCCAATTCACTTGTGGAAGTATTAGCTGTCAATCCTGCGATTGCGGCACCACCAATATTCACGGTATAATCTTCTACTTCACCATAAGAGAAAGTTTCACAGGCCGTTGAAGCAGCATTGTATTTCATAGAAACTCTCATTCTTGTTGTTCCTGCCAAAACGGTTGTTGGAACTGTAAAAGTATAGGATAGATTAGTGCTAAGAGAGGATGATCCTGCTACCATTTGTTCAGTAGTTTCAAAAGTTCCATTTTTATTGAAATCAATCCAAACTCTCCAATATTCTGTGTAAGCTGAACCTGAAAAACCGGCACTTAAGACTATTGTATTTGAGCCATAAGGGAGATTACCAGTCAAGTTTGTGAAATCTCCATAACCTGCATTTCCGGCTGTTGTATTTGCAATACCACCAATGGCAACATTGTCTATAAACTCATCGGCCATACTGTTTCCTTTAGAAGTACAATAAGTAAGAGCAGTTCCTGTTGTTGTTACATTAGCCACGTTACTGGATGCAGAAACATTTCCTGCAGCATCTTTTGCCACGACATAAAAAGTATATGCTGTACTTGCTGTTAAGCCTGTAACTGCATATGTAGTTCCTGTAACGGTAGATTTTAAAGTAGCTCCTTGGTATACGTCATATCCTGTTACACCTACATTGTCTGTAGCTGCTGTCCAAGATAGATTTGTTGTTGTTGTAGTAGTTCCAGAAGCAGCAAGGTTTGTAGGTGCTGTTGGAGCCTGAGTATCGGCTGTTCCTGTAACAAGGGTAACAGTATAATCTTCAACCTCTCCATAAGAAATAGCTTCACATGAAGTTGGTATACCATTATATTTCATGGAGATTCTCATTCTAGTTGTACTGGCAGTTGCCGAAGTTGGTACTGTGAATGAACCGGTTGCTGGTGTTGTAGTAGAAGCGGCTTTGCTCCATACTAATTCTCCTGTATCTGCAAAATCTTTATCATCGTTCAAATCAATCCAAACAGCATAACCTTCAGCATAAGCAGTTCCGGTCCAAGTTGGTGTAATTGTGATAGTTGATGCACTTCCTTTTGTTAAATTGGTTGAGATAGCAGTAAAATCACTATACCCAGTTCCTCCTGTAGAAGTATTATTGATTGTGCCTAATTGTACTTTCCCGATGTATTCATCTGTTACACTATTTCCTTTTGAGGTACAATAAGTTGCAGTTGCTGCTCCAGTTGTTATAGAGGCTACATTGCTGTCTGGAGATAAATTTCCAGCTGCATCTTTAGCTTTTACGGTAAATGTATAAGCTGTGCTAGCTGTTAACCCTGTAACAGTATAAGTTAATCCAGTAGCGGTTGTTACTAAAGTTGTCCCATTGTAAACATTATAACCTGTTACAGCCACATTGTCTGTTGCTGCTGTCCAAGACAAATTTGTTGTAGTTGAAGTAGTTCCAGATGCCACTAAATTTGTAGGTGCTGTAGGCGCTGTTGTATCGGAAGAACCAGAATAAGCTGCTCCAACTCCTACTGCATAAAAAGCATTTGTAGTAGCTATTACCTCTGCAGAGCCTGCTCCATATAGGTCAGTTGCAGCCTGGATTCCATAAGTTCGGGCGTTAGCATAAGTTGAGTTTGCCGATAAATAGACGCTTTCCAAGCGATAGGCTATTTTTGCTGCTTTATCTATTGTAATTCCTGTTACGTTATAGGAACTGCCAATATCATTCGTGCCAGATTTACCAACTGATAAAATATAAAACCAATGATTTAGAACTCCAGAATTTCTATGTACTCCACATTGATCATTCGAACTTGATGGAGTGCAATTTATATTGTACCAATTCGTCCCACCATAGGTATCAGGCTGTCCCTCTGTTTTTGGATTACTCATCGAACGTAAAGATAAATGTCCTGTTCGTCTCTCTATATCTTCACCTATAAGCCAAGTAGATTTTGTTGGCGCAGCTCGATATTCAATACATGCTCCCCAAATATCGGAGAAGGCTTCATTCATGGCTCCTGATTCTTTTTGATAAGCTAGATTTGCAGTATAGGTACAAACTGCGTGGCCTATTTCATGTCCGGCAACATCCATTGCAGTCAAAATATCAAATCCTCCAGTTCCGCTTCCGTCACCGTAGGTCATTACACTACCGTTCCAAAAAGCATTGTTATTGTCTGGGTAACCAGCAGCTATTAAATTATAGTGCACATAACTTTTAATTTTTGCGCCAGCATTGTCATAACTATTTCTTCCATGTACAGCTGACCAATAATCGTAAGTCATTTCAGCTCCCCAATGAGCATCTAATGCTCCATTGTCCTTATTGGTGTTATTAAATTCAGTTGCAGTCCAGTTATTATCTGCATCTGTAAAATTTGTTGTTGGATATGTGGCAGTTCTGGCTGAATTATAGGTTTGAACGCCATTCCCTCGAGTTGCATCCGATAGTATATATGATGAACCGCTTAATGTAGTTTGTAAGGTTTGTGTTCCGCTATAACGGGTTGCGGCATTTGCTGCAACCATAGCCGCGTTTGAATTATTATTTAGTGTCACATTTTTTGCTGTTGATATCTCAGATTTTCCATGACTGAATTCGCCTAGATGCTTAATTGTTGCATTATAAAACAAAGTTTGTCCTGTATTTGCATCAATATAAATATCACCACGGCTTATTGGATTTGTTGCATAAATGTCAAATTTGTAAGCTAAACGAACATTGTCTTTTGTTCTTTTTTGACCTTGTTCTTCCATAGAGGGCAATAAAACGAGCTCTCCTTTTGGTTTTGTATAGTTCATTGCGGCTGCATCAGCTTGGTTTTCCCATAAGTAAGTTTTAGCGCCTATTTGTTGCAATGCTTTTTCAAAAGCGGCTTCTGGGGATAAAGAAGGTTTTGTGTTTACATTTTTTATGGTATAATACTCACCGCTCATAGAAGCTAATTTTTCATTTTTTGAATGAAGGCTGTATGTGGCAAATTCTACTTTAATTCCTTGATGGTATAATTGGAATTTTTCATGTGTAAATCCATCTTTGTCGGATTCCGTTTTGATTCTTGAATACGATTGGTTTTCATCTAAATTCAATTGTTCTTTAAGCGCTTTTTGATAATCAGATCTTTTATAATCAGATTTTTCATTAAAGCTGATTAAACTGGGAGATCCATTTTCAGATAAATTTTTCTGACTGATGCGTTTGTCCGTTTTTTGTGCAAACGCTGACAAAGAGAACATTGATGTAACTACTGTTAATACAATGATTTTTTGTAATTTTCTTTTCATTTTGGTTGGTTTGGTTGATTATTAAATTGTTAATTTTATAACAATTGCAAATGTATTTGTTATGAAACAATCATAAATACGTATAAATACCTGATTATTTAGTTCTATTTTTTGGTAGTAGACTGTAAATTGGAATTTAGTTTTCTATGAAATAATGAATTGATTCTTGAACTAATGACTAAAAAAGGGAGTTAAAACAGAACAAAAATTTAAATTTAGGGTTGTAAAGCCATTTCCATAATTTAAAAAGGACTGTTTGTAATGAATTATTTATACTTTGGAATAATTTAATTACGAAGCTGATATAAATCAGTTATGATTCCTTGAACAATTCTTATATTTGGCGTTCTTAAAAAAAATCAAATTATGGACTTTATATACCAGGATCCTTATCCAATTTTAAAAGACGATACCCAATACCGTAAAATCACTTCCGATTTTGTAAAAGTTGAAAAATTAGGCGATAGAGAAATCTTGACTGTTGACCCAAAAGGGTTGGAGTTATTGGCACAAGAAGCTTTGAAAGATGTTTCTTTTATGTTGCGTACTTCGCATTTGGAAAAATTAAGAGCCATTCTTGATGATCCAGAAGCGACCGACAATGACCGATTTGTGGCTTATAATTTATTGCAGAATGCAGTTGTGGCGATCGACGGGGAATTACCTTCGTGTCAGGACACCGGAACGGCGATTGTAATGGCCAAAAAAGGAGAAAACGTATATACAGGTGTTGATGATGCTGAATGGCTCTCAAAAGGGATTTTTAATACGTATCAAGAAAGAAACCTTCGTTATTCACAAATTGTGCCTATCAGCATGTTTGAAGAGAAAAACTCAGGATCGAATCTTCCTGCGCAAATTGATATTTATGCTAAAAAAGGAGCTTCTTATGAATTTTTATTTTTGGCAAAAGGAGGAGGTTCTGCAAACAAAACATATTTATATCAACAAACAAAATCATTGTTGAATGAAAAATCATTGGATGCTTTCATTCGTGCCAAAATAATGGACTTGGGAACTTCTGCTTGTCCACCGTATCACTTGGCTTTAGTGATA
>NZ_DASTTN010000066.1:0-10774 GCF_035760125.1 Flavobacterium sp. | reverse complement strand
CGTAACGATAGCGATTCACATTCTGATCGATTAATTTGTATTCAAATATATTGGTCAAAATCGCTGCTGTTGCTTTGATATCAGTAAGTGTCAAAGTAATATTATGAAACCCTTTTAGGGCGTTTTCTGCTTTTATTTCGTCGGTTTCCCAGGGTTTACGATTGTCTTCTGTTTTGGATTCTATCAATTCCAGCTTCAATCCGTCCGGATCCAAAAAGGAAACATAGCGCTCTCCAAATTTTTCTGATGGTTTGTTGTAAATTACATTGTGTTGATCCAAACGATTTACCCAGAAATCCAAACTCCCTTTTGGAACAGAATAACCAATTTCTGTAGCCATTCCAGATCCTTTTCGTCCTTGTTGTATTCCTTCGCCCCAAGGGAAAAATGTTAAGATAGTTCCGGCGCTTCCTACTTCATCCCCAAAATAAAAATGATAGGTTCCAGGATCGTCAAAATTCACTGTTTTTTTGATAAATCGTAATCCTAAAACTTTTGAATAAAAGTTGAAATTACGTTTGGCATCCCCCGCGATTGCTGTAATATGATGAATACCCAAGATTTTATTTTCCATGATATGAGTTTTAAATATTTATATTACAAATTTAGGTCGTTTAAAAAGCCATGTCATTGAACTAGAACAAGAAACAAACTGTCTAATATTGAATTAATTTATTGTAAAACGAGTCAAACTATTTATAAAGATGAATCATAATTTAAAAATCGGAAAAGGGTGTGTTGGATTCACTATTAGATTTTTAGCAAATAGTTTGATAAGAAACAGATGAAAGCCTTTATTCGGAAATAGGTTTCGGATTAATCTAATATCTTCTTTTTTTCGCCCTTTTGGCATTAAACCTAAAGTGAGATCAATTAAATCGGCTTCCCTAAAGATTTCTGCTAATACTGATGATTCAACTGTGCTTAATTTGTGATGGTTGTTTATCATCAATTCAACTTCATTTGTATCAGATGAACTTATATTTTGCTTTCGACAATATTCCCTTGCCAATTCGGTAGAAGGCTCTAAATAATCGAACGTTTTGTTAGTCCAAATTCCAAGATCGTGAAAAGCAGTTGCTATGGACAGTTTTTCCAAATCTTCTTTTGGATCCAATTGTGTTACCGCAAAATTATAAACTCTATATACATGATTCCTGTAAGGCTCATAGTTTTCTCCCAATTCGAATCGATAGGTATTTAGTATGCTGTCAATCGTATCGTTTGTTATAATTGGTAACATATTATAAAGGTTTATATTTCTCTACTATGTTTTAAAGGCGAATAGTATGCCAATTGGTAAATTTGGCGTTTATGTTGGGTTTTGGAATTTTTGGAAAAATATAATTTGCGATATTTGGTAAATTTCTAAGCTTCATTTACGAAATAAAGTATATGAAAATCTATTTGGTGTAATTTATGAAATTAGATTTAAAACATAAAACTAGGATCGGAGAACTCATTACTATCCTAGTTACCGATGGCCAGTAAATAGAAATTGAAAAGCATTCTATTTTATGGTCACTTTATTATATTTGTAATCCATATCATTTATTTGCTACTAGTTTGAAAAATTATCTACTGTTTTTTGTGTTATTTACGATAAGTTATTCGGGGTATTCATCGGATGCATCGGATTCTATTTTTGATAAGTTAAATGATGCCTTAAAAAATAAACAGAAATATGTTCTATTAAAAGAGGAACGGATTTTAAATTTCAAAAAAATTAAATCAGAAGGTTTATCAAAAGAACAAGAATACAATTACAACAAAACTTTATATACAGAATACCAAAAATTCAATTCTGATTCGGCGATTTTATATGTCAAAAAGAATCTTATAATTGCTTCAGAGCTCCAAAACAAGAATTTATCAGATTTAGCCGAATTGCAATTAGCCAACCTGTATTCGTCATCGGGAAAATACCGTGAATCTGAAGCTATTTTAAAAAGCATCAATAAAAAGACATTAGCCAAATCACTTCTTCCTAATTATTATTTGGCTTATCGGGAATTTTTTGAGCATTATAACGCAAATAGTACCAGTAAAATATACATTGAACTAATAGGTAAATATCGAGATTCTTTGTTAGGCGTATTAAATCCTGCAACATTAAATTTTAAGATAAATCAAATTCAGAAAAATATTTTTGATAAAAAAAATGCTGTCGCCTTAAAGCAATTATCGATTTTATTGAAAGATACAAAAGAGGAAGATTCCCAATATGCCATGATTACGTATCTTTTTGGAAGTATTTACGAAAGTACCAATCAATTAGAATTAAGAAAAAAGTATTATGCGCTTTCAGCTACTGCAGATATAAAAAACGCCATAAAAGACAATGCTTCACTTCAGGAATTGGCTTTAGTTTTTTATGAAATTGGTGATGTTGACATGGCTTATAAACTCACTCAATCTGCAATCGAAGACGCACTTTATTGCAATGTTCAGTTTCGAACATTGCTAATGTCTGAGATCTATTCGATTATTAATACAGCTTATTTAGAAAGAGAAGCTGAAAGAAAAGCCGAATTGCAATTGTATTTGTTATTCATTAGTCTGCTTTCTGGATTCTTAATTGTGGCGGTTATTTATGTGTACAGACAAATGAAGAAAGTATCCAAAATTCGTGGAGAACTTTTTATGACCAGTCAAAAATTAGCTGAATTAAACAAAGATATTACTGAAACAAATAGCCAGTTACAGGAACGAAACGCCCAATTATCTGAGTCTAATCATATTAAGGAAGAATATATTGCTCATTTTTTTAATCTGTGTTCGGCTTATATCACTAAGTTGGAAAATTATCGTGTTATTTTAAACAAGAAAGCAGCACTAAAACAGTTTGATGAGATTAGCAAAATGCTAAAATCCACCATTTTGGTTGAAAAAGAACTTCAAGAATTGTATGAGAACTTTGACGTGATTTTTCTAAATCTGTATCCAACTTTCGTAAAAGACTTTAATGCATTACTTATTAATGAAGAGCAAATTGTATTGAAACAAGGAGAGCTGTTAAATACAGAACTTCGCATTTTTGCGTTAATCCGTCTTGGGATAACAGACAGCGTGAAAATTGCGGCATTTCTTCGTTATTCTTTAAGCACCATTTATAATTATCGAACCAAAGCTCGAAATAAAGCGGCAGTTTCTCGAAATGATTTTGAAGAGACAGTCATGAAAATTGGATTATTACCCTTAAAAGTCTAATTTTTTATTTTAAAATCACTACTTTTTTTAATTCTTTTTTTAATTTAAGTGTTTGTTTTTTAGGTTTTTAAATTTTTATTTCACTACTTTTTTTGTTTAAAAATTAAATGCAGACGATAACGTTTTAGCTTTACAATATTATTAAGATTTACTTAAAGTGTCTTGATAGTATTTTAATGATTTAATAAATTAAAAGGTATGTTTAAAAATGTTAAAACAACTGTTCTTTTACTGTTGTTAGGTTCATTCGCGATGAATGCACAAAATAAAGTTCCTGTTTATCTTGATGATAAAAAACCTATTAATGAGCGTGTAGAAGATGCACTTTCTAAAATGACAACTGAAGAAAAAATTGCCATGATTCATGCGCAGTCAAAATTCAGTTCACCTGGTGTTCCGCGTTTGGGAATTCCAGAAAACTGGATGACTGACGGACCACACGGAATTCGTACCGAAGTTTTATGGGATGAATGGGATCAGGCAGGTTGGACAAATGATTCTTGTATTGCATTTCCGGCACTTACGGCACTTTCTGCAACCTGGAATAAAGAAATGGCTTCTTTATACGGAAAATCAGTTGGAGAAGAAGCTCGTTACCGAAACAAAAATGTATTGTTGGGACCTGGTGTAAATATTTACAGGTCACCATTAAATGGCCGTAACTTCGAATATATGGGAGAAGATCCTTTTCTTACTTCAAAAATGGTGGTGCAATATATTAAAGGGGTGCAATCAAATGGGGTGGCTGCGTGCGTAAAACATTTTGCGCTAAACAATCAGGAAACAAATCGTAATTCAGTTAACGTAATTGTTGATGATCGTGCATTATATGAAATTTATTTACCAGCTTTTAAGGCTGCCGTTCAGGAAGGAGATGCTTGGGCGATAATGGGTTCTTATAATAAATATAAAGGACAGCAATGTTGTCACAATGAGTTTTTACTGAATGATATTCTTCGCGGGGAATGGGGATTCAAAGGTGTTGTAATCTCAGATTGGGGAGGAGTTCATGATACAAAACAAGCTATTTATAATGGTTTGGATATGGAATTTGGTTCCTGGACCAATGGACTTTCATGGGGAACAAGCAACGCTTATGATAACTATTATTTGGCAAAACCTTATTCAACTATGATTGCTAAAGGTGAGATTGGAACTAAAGAATTAGATGAAAAAGTACGTCGTATTTTGCGTTTATCGTTCTTAACTACAATGAATAAAGAAAGACCTTTTGGATCATTTGGAACAAAAGAGCATGCTCAGGCTGGTTTAAAAATAGCAGAAGAAGGAATTGTACTGCTTCAAAATAAAAATAATATTCTTCCAATTGATTTGAACAAAACAAAGAAAATTGCTGTTATCGGAGAGAATGCTATTAAGATGATGACTGTTGGTGGAGGAAGTTCTTCGCTTAAAGCGAAATATGAAGTATTGCCTCTTGACGGATTGAAGAAAAGAATTGGCAGTCAGGCCGAAGTGGTTTACGCTCGAGGTTACGTAGGAGATCCAACAAGTAATTATAATGGAGTTGTTGCAAAAGTTAGTTTGGAAGACAAACGTTCTCCAGCAGAATTAACTGCGGAAGCTTTAAAAACTGCAAAAGACGCAGATGTAGTATTGTTTTTTGGAGGTTTAAATAAAAGCGATAATCAAGATGCTGAAGGAGCAGACCGTAAAGATTTAGGTCTTCCATACAATCAGGATAAATTAATCAGCGAGTTAGTTAAAGTAAATAAAAATGTGGTTTTTGTAAATATTTCAGGAAATGCTGTGGCTATGCCGTGGGTAAATGAAGTTCCAGGAATTGTTCAAGGATGGTTTTTGGGTACTGAAGCAGGTAATGCATTGGCAGCAGTTTTGGTTGGAGATGTGAATCCTTCCGGAAAATTGACTTTTACTTTCCCTGTAAAATTATCTGATAACGGAGCACATGCTTTAGGAGATTTTCCAGGTGGAAATGAAGTAACGTATAAAGAAAGCATTTTTGTGGGGTACCGTTGGGCCGACAAACAAAAAGTAAAACCATTATTTTCATTTGGTCATGGTTTAAGTTATACGACTTTTGAATATGGTAAAGTAACCGCTGATAAAAAACAAATGTCAGCTGGAGATAAAATTACGTTTTCTGTTAAAGTAAAAAATACAGGAAGCCGTGAAGGATCAGAAGTGGTTCAGCTTTATATCAGTGATTTAAAATCATCTTTGCCTCGCCCAATAAAAGAATTAAAAGAGTTTGAGAAAATTTCGCTTAAAGCGGGAGAAGAAAAAACAGTGACTTTTACGGTTGATAAAACGGCTTTGAGTTTCTTTGATGACAAAAAACACGAATGGGTTGCTGAATCAGGTAATTTTGAAGCTTTAATAGGAGCATCATCCACAGACATCAAATCGAAAGTGAGTTTTTCACTTAAATAAATTTCATTGTTTTCTGAGTTAATTTGGTTGTAAAGCTGCAATGATAAAGAGTTGTTGCAGCTTTATTTTCTAAAATTGCATAACACGAAAAAATCTATTTAGTGCTATATTTATCCAACTCCTAAATAAAATCGATGTTAAAACAACATTCTTAGTTTTAGACTAAACCAAAATAAAATTTACTTTTTAACCAATAACCATACTTATGAGTTCCGTTTCTATAGATATTCAATCAAAAAAACATTATGAAATATTAGACGGTTTACGGGGAGTAGCGGCGATTTTAGTCGTTGCTTTTCACATTTTTGAAACTTTTAGCGGCGGAAATCGTTTTGTACAAATCATTAATCACGGTTATCTGGCTGTCGATTTCTTTTTCCTTTTATCAGGATTTGTTGTCGCTTATGCGTATGATGATCGTTGGGGGAAAATGACACAATGGGACTTTTACAAACGACGTTTAATTCGTTTGCAACCCATGGTTATTATGGGAATGATTATTGGAGCAGCCTTATATTATTTTCAGGCTTCAGATATCTTATTTCCGCAAATTGCGACTATGCCTGTATGGAAATTAGTATTGGTAATGTTTGTAGGTTTCACATTAATTCCGCTGACACCATCAGCAGAAATTAGAGGTTGGGGCGAAATGCATCCGCTGAACGGCCCTGCTTGGTCGCTATTTTTTGAATATATAGCGAATATTTTATATGCTTTAATTTTTCGAAAATTCTCAAATAAAGTACTTTCTATTTTTGTTTTAGTATTTGCAGGAATGCTTATAAATTATACTGTTTTTGGACCAAAAGGCGATGTTATTGGTGGCTGGTCATTGAATTTAGAACAAATGAATGTTGGTTTTACCCGTTTATTGTACCCTTTTTTTGCTGGGATTTTACTTTCTCGTTTAAGAAAATTAATCCATATAAAAGGTGCTTTCTGGGTTTGTAGTTTATTGATTGCAATCGTTCTTTCGGTTCCAAGAATTGGTGACGAAAACAGTTTATGGATGAATGGATTATATGAGTCTTTATGTATTATTCTTGTTTTTCCTCTAATTGTTTCAATTGGTGCAGGTGGAGAAATTAAAAATCCGGTTTCTCTTAAAATCTGCAAGCTTTTAGGCGATATTTCATATCCAATTTATATCACACATTATCCGCTTATTTATTGGTATACCGCATGGGTTGTAGATAATAAAGTTTCGTTAGAAGATGGTTATGTATTAGGGATAGGAGTTTTAATAGGTAGTATTTTAATTGCTTATCTGTGTTTGAAATTATACGATGAGCCAGTACGTAATTGGCTTCAGAATAAACTCCCAAATCGGAAAACTGTCGTCGTAGCATAACAATAATGAATTTCTATTTTTGTTAGTTATAGATATTCAAAAAAGGGATGAAACTTTATGAGTTTCATCCCTTTTATATTTTTCTAGATGGTATAAAAAGTATTTTATCAATAGGAAAAATATCTTTTTTTTTGAAGAAACAAGTTTAGTTCGATCTAAAAATATAGTCTATTTTTGTAACTATACATGAGCTTATGAAAAATTCTATCTCTATTGTAATTGCTTTTTTTTTAATAGCCTGTCAGAATGGTTCCGAAACCCTTGTGACACTCTATAATTTGCCAAAAAAGCTAAAAGAAGTTTCGGGGATTATCTATACCGAAAAGAATAATTTATTTTGGACTTTGGAAGATAGCGGGAATGCTAATAAAATCTATGGATTGAATGTCAAAAATGGTACAATTGAGAAAACGATAACCATTGAAAATGCCCCAAATGTTGATTGGGAAGACATTACAAAAGATAAAGAGGGGAATTTGTACATAGGAGATTTTGGTAACAATGACAATGTTCGAAAAGATTTATGTATTTATAAAATTGATAAAAATTCATTAAATCAGGAAAATACCATTCCAGCTTATAAAATTTCGTTTTCCTATCCCGAACAAAAAAAGTTTCCACCCAAAAAGACGGCCATGTTCTTTGATGTGGAAGGTTTTATTGAGTTCAAAAACAATTTTTATCTCTTTACTAAAAATCGAAGCAAAGGTTTTGACGGTACCGTTTTAGTATATAAAATTCCAAACAAAGCAGGCTTTTATCAAGCCGTTTTAATGGGGAAATTAAAAACCTGTAATAATTATAATCATTGTGTGATTACTAGTGCCGCCATTAGCCCCGATGCTTCCAAAATAGTTCTTTTAGCTCATGATAAAGTTGTATTGCTTGAGAATTTTAAAGGGGATAATTTTCTAAAAGGAAAACAGTCAGAATTGAAATTAGGCCATTTTTCCCAAAAAGAAGCGGTTTGTTTTAAGAACAATGAAACTTTGATTATTGCTGATGAAAAGACCAACAAAATTGGAGGAAATGTTTATGAAGTAAGTCTTTCAAAGCTAAAATCCATACCCTAAACCAAAAGTAATTCTAGCTCGATCATCGGTACCTTTGAAATAGGTAATTCGCCCAGTAATCACATTTAGTCCATTTATCCATATTCCGCCACCAATGGATTGATGCCATTTATGTGAGTCCTCACCATCTAGCCAAACCCTTCCGTAATCATAACCGCCTAAAATTCCGTAAGACATCGGTACAATGCTCTTTTTAATTTTTCCGATATTCCAGCGTAGATCTGTACTTTGGTAGAATGACGATTTCCCTAAGAATCGTTCGTTTCTGAAACCTCTCAAATCATAGTCACCACCTAAAACAGCGCCTTGATAAAATTCGAAATTGTTATTGAACAATACTTTTGATTTTACAATAGTGGCTAAAACAAGCTGACCTTTCGGATCAATTTTATGATTGAAATTAACTTTTGCATCTAATGTTGGGAAATTAGTTTGCGTATGATCTATATTCATTTTCCAGCTACCCGCCACCGAAAATCCAAATCCCATAGTTGGTAACGATGGAACATCATAATTCTCAAAACTATATTTGATTGCGGCTCCCACATATTGTTGGTTATCAAAAACATTTGGGTTTACAGCACCGGGAATGTTGATATAACGTCCGGTTGTTTCTTCGACTCTTAATTTTTCAAAAAGGGTAGCGAAGCTAATTTCGCTTCCATATCGACCTACTTTTTTAATTGAAGGTGCTGCTTTTAGAGTTCTCAAACGAACTCGATTGTAATCCATTCCATAAATATCATCATTATTTACGGTTTCATTTCCATAACCAAAATAATTAATTGTGAAGTTTGGGCTTGTAAATTTTGATTCTATTTCGAAATCCCATTTGCCTAAAGTTCTTGGAAAATATCCATTATAAGTTAATTCATAACCACTGGTAGCAAATAAATAATTAGCTTTTAATAGGTGTTTTTGGGTATACGGATATTGATTAAACTTGTTTATTGTATAGTTGGCAACGATGCCTAATTTTACGCCATCATCTGGATTGTAACCGCCAAAAGGGAATCCTGAGAAAGCATTGTATTTTACTTTTTCATAGTTATAAAAATTAGGCTCGTAATCATCCGTCAAAAAGGTTTTGGCTTTAGAGTCCAAAGTATAATTGTTTGGTTTTGATTTAAAATCATAGATCTTAATTTTTTCTCCGTTTTCAACAGAATAGCTATCTTTATTTTGACCACCAATCAACCTAATTTTTATACCAGATTTAGGATTTCCTTTTACTTCAAATACATCATCGTCATCCAAGCCATAAATCCAAATGTTTTTGGTTTTAGCTGCAGTAAAATTTTTGGTATAAAGCAATTCACTACTATTGTTTTTGAGTCTATAGACCGCAATTTCTGTGCTGTTTTTTGAGGTATGGGTAATTATAAATTTGTCTTTCTTGTCTGTTCCGACAATCAAAACTGTTTTTTGCAATACCCTGTAGTATTCTTTGGCGTAATCTTGTAGTTTCGTTTTTCGTATTTTTAATTTACGCTTGATGTCTTCAATAGTTTCGTCCTGAACTTCTTTTGGTAAATTAGTAAAAGCACTCTCAATATCAGAATCTGATAAATGCTCTTGAATGTATTTGGCTTGTGCTATCCATTCTTTTTCATTGGCTGTTTTTAGAAAAGCAATATCTTGCGGATAAGGCTCTCGGTTTAACCACTTTACATTTTTAATATCTTCCTTAAAGCTTTGCTGATGGCGTAATGCGGGCATGTTCATTAACAACGATAATAACGCTCCATCATATTTGGTAAAAGCTTGATCTCGATCTCTAGGAATCGGTTTGTAAACTATTTTCCCATCCTCTTTGTATTCGCCCCAGCGCCATTGATCGCTGTGCCTGTCCCAATCTCCAATAAGCATATCAAATAATCTTGCTTTAATATAGGCGGGTTCATCGATAGTGTACTTTTCATCTTTATGCATGTTCTTCATGACGTCATCTGTACTGATAATGTCTAATGGTTTTCCTAAACTTTTTGCATCTTTTTGATTGCCGGATAATTGTTCTTCCACTAAGTACAACTCATCACCAAAATTAGAATTGAATCCATTTAAAAGAGGTTCTTTTGGTATATAATATAAAACGGGATTGGTATGTGACACTCCAATTTTGTCGGCCATATTTCCAACAGCAAGAGGAGTGTAGGGGTGGGAGGTGGTGTAAAAATCAAACAAAAAGCCTTCAGCATAAGTATCATCAAACTGATTTAATACAAACTGATCTTTAAAAACAACAGATTGCAGAAAGCGAGAGGTGCTTTTTTTGAGGGCACGCATTACGTATTCTTTTCCGTCTGCATCAGTCAGTCGCAATGATTTTGATTGGTGTCCACCACCTTCTCTTATGGGTTTAACTCCACCAAAAAGGGTGTCCAAAGTTGCTGTTTTTGCATCAATGGGCAAACTATAATATTTTCGGTAATGTTGTCCAAAAAGGAATTTATGAAAGATACTTTTTCGAGTCATTTCACTAGAATAAATCGATGTTGTAGTTATTGCTGCGAATTTTGTGGATAAATTCGTTGGAGCAACAGTATCTCGTGCTTTTATAACGGTTTGTTCCAAAAGTAGTTTTTCCTGTTTATTTTCATTGCCATAAAAGGATACTTTAGTTTCTCCATTTTTATAAAGTGTCAATGTTGCATAACCATTTCCACCATACGAAAAATCATTTGGATTGACAGCTTTGGCGGCTTCTGATTTGGAACCTGCACCA
>NZ_DASTTN010000065.1:0-17191 GCF_035760125.1 Flavobacterium sp. | reverse complement strand
GAAATTATAGAAAGTTACAACTGCTTTGACATTTATAGATTTGGCGATATGGCTAAAGACCTTGAAAATTACCCAAATCATTTAGAAAACTACCTACTGCAAAAATAAGCATTGGACTTAAAAAGAAAAAAATATTGAACTTTTTATAAACGTCAATGGTAAATTTTTACAAAAAAGCGATACGATTCTTCCGAATTGTATCGCTTTTGTGCTTAAGAAAGTCGTGCTATTTTACTAATTCAAAACTGTTTCTCAAACGACTCTATTGGAAAAGACAATTATAATGACTTTATAATCTTTCAATTCAAAGATTCAACTTTGGTCTTATTTGTATTCTTATTATTTAAAAGAAAAACTGCTTTTGCAAATTCTTTCCCTAAATCAATATATCCATCACTTTTATAATGGTATTTGTCTGAATATTTATAAGTGCTTGTAGTCCGTACAATACTTACATTAGGTTCGGTTGCAGCAAATTTTTCTTGCCCATATTGCACTAATTCGCCAAAACGCCAAACTTTTCCGTCGACATCATCACCTGAATCGGATATTTTCCCAATTACAATAGGCAAATCATTATTTCTAAAAGTTGCTCGCATGAGTTCCATTAGTCTTTTTAAATTTGCGTAATATTGATTACCTATTTGTTCTGTTTTGTCTGAATCGCTTTCTCCTTGCATCCAAATAATACCGCTTGGTATCAAAACATCTTCAACTCCATCGCTGTTTATGTCTTGCACAGCCATGGCGTTATTGACTGTTTTTAGAAAATAATCGTATTGATTAATTCCTTTTCCTCCTCTAAAATCAGGCTCCCAAGCTCCAAAATAAGAAGTTCCACTACTGTCTATCGATGATCCAATTCTGGAATATTTTATGATGGCCAATTTTTGGTTAGGATATAATTCTTGCAGTTTTTTGGCAAACGAAAGCTCAACACCAAATCGATCCGAAAATGCATTACTCTTTCCATCAGAGGCAAATCCAGTTCCATTGCCTGGCTGAAGCACGTCCCACTTCCCTAATCCTCCGTTTTTATCATTATCCCCTACAGGATTCCCTTGGTAAATAAAAACATTTTTATTTTTTTTATTCAAAGAATCCGGAAGCTCTTTTACATAACCATAGCCTTGCATATTCGACTGACCTCCCAAATAAAATACTCTTATTGTATCTTTTTTGGATTGTGCCAAAAGTAAAAAAGGCCCAAGAAAAAACATTAAAATATATTTCACTTTACGATCATTTCACCAATTCAAAACTGTCTCTCAAACGGATATCTGCTGAAGACGAACCAATCATCAAATCAAAATCACCAGGTTCTGAACCAAATTCCAATGCATTGTTATAAAATGATAATTTTTGATTGTCAATGGTAAATTGAATTGTTTTGGTTTCCCCGCGATTCAATGTGATTTTTTGAAAATCTTTCAGCTCAATTATCGGACGCACTACGGAACCCACTTTGTCTCTCAAATACAGCTGAACCACTTCTTCACCTTTTACGCTTCCAGTGTTTTTTATGTTTACCGAAACCGTAATTGACTCATTATTTTTCATTGTTTTTTGAGATAATTTCAAATCCGAATATTCAAAAGTCGTATAACTCAATCCATATCCAAATGGGAATTTCGGAGTTGTTGGCAAATCGATGTAAGCTGATTTATAGATTTTATCCTCATTAATTGAAGGTCGTCCTGTATTGAAATGATTGTAATAAATTGGAATTTGTCCTTCGGTTCTAGGAAATGACATTGGTAATTTTCCAGATGGATTGTAATCTCCAAAAAGCACATCGGCAATAGCATTTCCAGCTTCTGAACCCAACCACCAAGTATAAACGATAGTTGGCATATTATCCGCAATCCAATCAATAACAAGAGGCCTTCCCGCATTTATCAAAATAACGATAGGCTTTCCAGTTTTTTGAAGTTCTTTGATTAATTCCTCCTGAACACCTGGTAAGTGCAAGTTGCTTTTGCTTTTGGCTTCCCCGCTTTTGTTGAAATTTTCTCCAATACTTAAAATGATCACCTCAGCTTGGCTCGCAACCTTCAAAGCATCTGCAAAACCTTCTTTGCTTTTATCTTCTACACCACATCCTTTGGCATACAAAATTTTGGTTCTTTTGCCTACTTTATTTTCCAATCCTTCCCATTGTGAAACGATATAAGACGAATCGATTTCTTTTACATCAACAGCCCAAAAACCGTGATTGTCTCTTTTCGGTTTCACCATCGGTCCAATAAATGCAATCGTTTTTAAGCCTTTGGAAAGTGGCAAAACGTCTCTTTCATTTTTTAGCAGCACAATACTTTTCGATGCCATTTCTCTAGCCGCTTTGGTATGTTCTGGATTATTCAGTTCCTTTTGCTCTCTTTCTGGATTGCAAAATTTATACGGATCATCAAACAATCCTAATTCAAATTTCTTGCGCAAAATTCTTTTTACAGCATCATCTATTAAGGCAACAGGAACTTTGTTTTCTTTTACCAATTGCTCCAGATTATAACGATACGCATTGCTTTCCATATCCATGTCGCTTCCTGCTGTTATCGATGCAAGAGCGGCTTCTTTATTGTCTTTTACATAACCGTGATTCACCATTTCGCCTATTGAACCCCAATCGGAAACCACAAAACCTTGAAAATTCCATTTTCCTTTCAGTATATCCCTAAGCAAATAGTTATTCGCACTTGCTGGTATTCCGTTTAGGTCATTGAATGAATTCATGAAAGTGGCAGCGCCGGCATCCAAAGCTGCTTTGAAAGGAGGCAAATAAGTCTCCCAAAGCATTCTGTTACTCATGTCAACGGAGTTGTAATCGCGTCCTCCAACGGCAGCTCCATAAGCTGCAAAATGTTTAACACATGCCATAACCGAATTCACATCACCCAAGTTTCCTTGGAATCCTTTGACTCTGGCGTAAGCAATTTTAGAACCCAAATAGGTATCCTCACCAGCTCCTTCCATTACCCTTCCCCAACGCGGATCACGGGCAATATCTACCATAGGGGCAAATGTCCAGTGAATTCCGGAAGCAGCCGCTTCTGTCGCTGCAACTCTGGCCGCAAGTTCTATGGTAGTCAAGTCCCAACTTGCAGCTTCGGCCAACGGAATCGGAAAAGTGGTTTTGTAACCATGAATCACGTCCAGACCAAACAATAGCGGAATTTTCAAACGGGACTGCATAGCTAATTCTTGATACTGTCTGGTGCGTTTTGTTCCCATCACGTTCAGCATCGAACCTATCAGCCCTTTTTTAATTTCATTTTGTTTGTTGTTATTAATTGTAATAGGACCTGTAGCTGCATCATTACTGGTGTATTGATTGAGTTGTCCTATTTTTTCTTCGAGAGTCATTTGCTTAAGCAAAGCTTCCACTTTCTGGTCTACGGTTTGTTGCTGCGAAAAGGCAAAAACCGATGCAAATACGAATGCCAGTGTTATTGATTTCTTCATTTTTTAAATTTTATATTCAATTTACTAAAACCCAATCATTATTTAGCCGTTTTAAACTCCAAAAAATTAAGGTTAAAATTTCCTCCTTCAAAATGAACGCGAATTTTATTGATTCCTTGCTTCAACGCTACATTTTTTAGTACAATAGTTTTCCAAACTGTTTCTCCCCCGGTAGCAGGTAGCTCCATTGTTTCCGAAATTTTCTTTCCGTCCTGTTCAAAATACAATTTCCCTCCAGCTTTTTCACTCGAATATCGAACTGCAATATCAAAAGTACTTAGTTTTTTTGCATCGATGGTAAATTGTAACCATTCACCCTCTTCAATAAAGGAGACCTGAAAACCGTTGGTTATTTTATCCGTACAGGCTACGATATCAACACCATCATTTCTCATTTTGCCCCCTTTATTCCATTGGGTAAATTTAGTTCCGTCGTAATTTGCTACATCTTTATCGGTATAAGCAAAACCGTTTTGTCCCAAATCAAATTCTGTTGCAAACACTTTTCCAGGAATCACATGATTTTTATACTTTTTGGTATCGTTGGTCTGAACTTGTCTGAACATCGCGTCAATCACATCATATCTGATGGTCAAGTGTTGCATTTTATAGTTCTCCGCTGTTTGCATCAAGACTTTTTTAGCAAAATCAGAATTGGGTTTTTCACCTCCATTTTTCCAATAGTCCAATAATTTATCGTAGTTCGGTGCTTTTGTAACCGAAGTAACTCCAGCTAAATTTTCAATCTTTTTCATAGGCCAAAAAGCCCAGCCTATATTGTTGGATTCCATTAATGAAATGGCTTCTTCAAACCATACATTCGAGTTTTCACCGCTTTCGCCCAACCAAATCGGAACATTGTATTGGGTTCGGTAATTCAACATCGTTTGGATGGATGCCGTATCATTTGTATTCCAATATTTATGAAAACTCAAAGCCATATTTTCATCCCAAAGCGGGAACATACCATTGTAATTATTTCCCCAGCAATTTCCTTCGATTATAATCATATGATGAGGGTCAATTGCTCGTATCGCATTTGTAAGTCTGACCTGCAAAGCTTTCAAAGGAGCATTTGAGGTTTCGTCGCAACCATTTTGATTCGTACCCGTGAAATTCCAATTTGGTTCATTAATAATATCATAACCACCAATCCATGGACTGTCTTTATAACGTTGCGCCAATTTTTCCCAAAGTGCCACCATTTTGTCCTGATTTGCAGCACTCTCCCAAAGCGATGGTTTTGAATCATCGTAGTCGGATATTGCAGCATCTTTCCCTTGTCCCCCAGGAGTTGCATGCAAGTCAAGAATTAAGTATATTTTATTGGCAGCGCACCAGTTTAATAAATCATCTGTCATTTTAAAACCTTCTTCAAGCCAAGTAATTTGACCGTCTTTTTCGGTTTCAATTGCCGGAGTGTATAAATTGTAATGCATCGGCAATCGGATGGAATTAAATCCCCAAGCGGCCAAAGAGTCAACATCTCTCTTAGTTATTCCATTTGCTTTATAAGCTTTATAGAATTCTTCGGTACCTTTCTCACCTAATAAATCTGTAATTTTTTGTTTGATTTTATATTGTGGGCCAGCAAAAGCACCGGTTTGAATCATGTAGCCTTCCTGAACCATCCAGCCTCCAACACCCAAACCTCTTAAAACAATATTTTTACCGTTTCCATCCACGATTTTTTGTTCATCTCTGTGCAAAAAACCCTGTCCAAAAGAGACAATGGTTAAGCACATGAAAGAAAATACAATTATTTTTTTCATCTCTATTATTATTAAAATTTGAATATTTAAAAGAATATCTTGGGCGTGCCACCATTAGGAAAAGGGGGCTGACATATAGCAACGCTTAGTCGCCCCGCCCCCTTTTCCTAATGCTGTCGGGCTGTACGCGCTACTTTGGTAGCCAGCTTCCATCCCTCACGCGTAACCTCAACTTTACAGGTTACAAGAAATTTTACAGGATTAATACACCAATGTCTGAATAGAATTTGGCAAAATAGTAATTTGGGTAGCTTGAGTTCCTACACACAAATTATAAATTACGCTAGCATCACTTTGGTTCATAACAACAGTTACCATTTTTCCATCTTTATTCAAAAATGAAGTACTCAACAGACTGCTTCTGCTCACGGCAGTACTGACTCTTTTGGCTTCAGGACGAATAAATTTTGAAAAATGTCCAATATAATAATACGAAGGGGTATAAATCAACTCTCCCGTTTTGGTATCGGCATGAATAGGAGCAAAACAAAAGTTACCCACGTGATTAGGTCCACCATTTTCATCCAGAAGGATATTCCAATCCGTCCAACCAACTGTTCCATTATTGAAATCATGAATCATAGAAGTTCCATAACGCTCGCCATTAGCCCACAATTGGTAATTTTTAGCATCAAATTTCTCAACACAACCTTCTGTAAACAGTAAATTTTTATCAGGATAGGCTTCATGAACTCTGGCTACATTCTCAAACATTGGTTGTCCTCCAGCCCAAGTTTCATACCAATGAAATCCCATTCCCCAAATATATTTTGATGCTTCGGGATCAGAGAACGTAATGTTGGCTCTTTGTACCATTAGATCACGGTTGTGATCCCAAGCAATAATTTTTTTATCTCCTAACCCTTCTTTTTTCATTGTAGGGCCAAGGTAATTTTTCACGAAATCTCTTTCTGCTTCAGCAGTATACACACAAGATTCCCAGGTTTGCACTGCCATTGGTTCATTCTCTGTACTGATTGCCCAAATTGGAATTCCTTCTTTCTCATAGGCTTTTACAAACTTTGTATAGTATGTTGCCCAAGTCTGAAAAAACTCCGGTAACAATGTACCGCCTTTAAGCATATCTTTATTACTTTTCATAAAAGCAGGAGGACTCCAAGGAGTTGCATATGTCGTAATTTTTCCACCAGCAGTAGCAATTGCCTTTTTGATCAATGGAATTCTATATTTTCTGTCGTGCTCAATTGAAAAGGTTTTCAATGCCGTATCACCCTCATCGATGTAAGTATAACTCCCCGAACTAAAATCGGAACTGTGAATAGTGGTTCGCATCAAATTATAGCCGATACCTTTTTCTGTATTAAAATAAGCATCCAAGAATTCTTGCTGTTTCTCATTGGACAGTTTGGCAAAAACTTCGGCACTGGCATCCGTTATAGCTCCTCCAATTCCGAGAAAAGACTGGAAGGTTTTATCTGGATTTACAAAAACACAAATCTGTCTTTCTGTTGGTTGTGCCAGTTCAGAAAACATTAAATCATCTGTTTTTGACAATCTCAAATTAGTACTTTCAGCAGTAGTGTACACCGCAACAGTTTTTCCTTTTGTTGAAAAAAAATGTGCTTGTGATTTACTTTTTTGTTGTCCAAAAACAAAAAAGCTGGCGAGTACTAATACTGTGGTGGTTATTTTTTTCATAATCTATAGTATGGTGGTTGTTTTATATTTTTTGGCGTTAGCTATTACCAAGTATAGGTTCCTACTGCTCCAGCATCTAGAGATGTAGTAATCCATTTTCCTTTGTATTTAATGTTGAATAATGCAGCAGCGTCGCTATCATTTACAACTAACAAAACTTTTTTTCCTGCTGGAGTTTTAAAAGCAACATTATGTAAACTACCACTTATATTACTTGAGATTCTAACAGAACCCGCAGGAATAAATTTGGATGCATGAGCCGCTATATAATAACCAACGTTTCGCACCACTGATTCCGTCCCACTTACCGTTACCGCACCTTTGCACACTGTACATCCACCGTCTGTATGTGGTCCAAAAGCACCATCATTGGCAAGGTTCCATTGCAAAGCAGTTTTACTCCAATTACGCATTGAGCCAATGATTACATTTTTAACTTGCCATCTTAAATCACCATCAAATGATCCGGTAGATGAAGTGTACTGTTCCGTAAAATATACATCTTTATTAGGGTAAGCGTTATGAACCGTAGAAAGCGCACTAATATCGCCACCATACAAATGAAACGCAGAACCAGTTACAAAAGGGTAAGCCGCAGCATCTTTTAGAACCGTCATTGGATATTGGGGGTTATCGCAATTATGGTCATAAGTGATGATTTTTGTGGTGATATTAGCCGCTTTAAATGCAGGCCCTAAATTATTTTTTATAAAATCAGCTTGTTGCAATGCAGTCATTACCATACTCGGATTATTACCACCGTGCAAAGGTTCGTTTTGAGGCGTAATTGCATCGATTACAATTCCTTCAGCTTTCATTTTTTGAATATATTTTACAAAATATTGCGCATAAGTCTCATAATATTGAGGTTGCAAACTTCCTCCCATAAAATTATCATTATCTTTCATCCAAACTGGTGCAGACCAAGGAGAACCCATTATTTTGATCTTAGGATTAATTGCCAAAATTTCTTTCAATAATGGAATAACTTCACCCATATCAGGAGTCAAGCTGAAGTTGGTTAAATTAACATCTGTTTGTCCTGTTGGCATATCATCATAGGTAAATGGAGTAGCGTTCAAATCAGACGCTCCAATACTAATTCTTAGGTAACTCAACCCTACTGAAGTATCTCCAGAACCAAACAATTCTTGTAATAAGTCTTTCTTTTTTTGGGCAGCCAATTGATTGATTACTTGTGCACTTCCACCAGTAAGTGTAAATCCAAAACCATCAACAGTTTGATATGTTTGAGTTTCATTAACTTCTATGATTGGGTAAATATTCACTCCATTTCCAAAAGCCAAAATACCCGTTTGTTTTTTCAAAAGCGTTGTTTGATTTCCTTTGGTCAACCAAAAATCAACTTCGTTTTTTACTACAGGAGTAGGTGTTGGTGTCGGCGTTGGCGTTGGTGTCGGCGTTGGTGAGTCCCCGCTATCATTGGAGGATGAACAACTAATATGTATGGATGATAAAGCGATTAAGAAAAACAGCTTTGCTAATTGATGTATTTTTTTCATTATTTATTTGCAATTAATTTCGATAAAAACAGGGAAATGATCCGATGGGTATTTCAAATCTTTGGCATCTGACAAAACAGCATATTTATTAACTGTAATAGAGTTACCTTTTGATAAAAAAATGTAATCAATCAAATGTGTTGATGCTTCATTATATTTAAAATTGTTAAAAGTTCCATAGGGACCAAAAGGTTTTTCTTTCGAAATTGTTCTGGCATCATTCATTTTATTTTTTAATGCAATTATTCGGTCTGTTTCGGGTTCTGAATTAAAATCACCCATCAAAACAACGGGATATTTATTGCTATTTAATTTTTCAATTCTTGAAAGGATCAACTCTAATCCTTTGGTTCTTGCCTCTTCACCTACATGGTCCAAATGGGTATTAAAAACCCAAATCAACTTATTACTTTGCTTATTCTTCAAAAGCGCATAAGTACAAACTCTGTTGTAGGCAGCATCCCAGCCTTTTGAAACAGTATCGGGTGTTGGTGATAGCCAAAAGGTATTGGATTCCATTACCTTAAATTTTTCTTTGGCATAGAAAATATTCGACGACTCTCCTTTTCCTATTCCGTCTCTTCCTATCCCCACATAACTGTATTGTGGAAGTGCAGTAGCTATATCCAATACTTGATTGGGTTTTGCTTCTTGAACCCCAAAAATATCGGGGGCATAAAATTGAATCTGTGCATTAAAAAAATCTTTCCTGTGTGTCCAGTCATTTTCCCCATCCGATTCGATATCAAGTCGGATATTGTAAGTCATTACTTTCAATATTTGGGCATTGCAAAAAATACCCATCAGAATAAAAATGATTGAAATTGCTGTTTTTTTGGAGAGATTCATTTTATCTTTTTTTATTGGTTTCTGTTAGTCAGACAATGCCAGGTAATTCTTCATCAGAGCTTCTGTTCAACTTGATAAAAACAGAAGCCGCTAATGAAGACCAAACTCAAACTACCTAACTTAACCAAAACATTTTAATTGTATACTCTAATATAATCAACCTCCAAAGTAGAGGAAGTAAAATTTGGATCTACAGGACCGCCCCAAACACCGCCCATTGCTAAATTTACAATCAAGTAAAAGTTTTTATTGAATGGGAATTTATCTGAATTTGCAAAAGTATAATACAACTTATCATCCACATAAAACTTTATATAGGTAGCTGTCCAATCGGCCGTATAGATATGGAATTCGGTATTGTCAGTAGGCACGTTTATAGTTCCCGTATCTGGAGTAGCTCCTGAACGCCCTGGAGAATGTAATGATGAATGATTGACATGCAACTCTTTTCCAACAGATTCTAAAATATCTACTTCGCCACATGCAGGCCACCCAACACTACCAATATTACTGCCCAGCATCCAGACTGCAGGCCATGTCCCAACACCTGTTGGTATTTTTGCCCTAATTACTACTTTGCCATAAGTAAAATCGAATTTTCCATTGGATTCTAATCTACCCGAAGTGAAGTCACCCTTTCCGTATTGTTCTCTGATGGCTTTTATTTTCAAAACACCGCCTTGAACAATTGTGTTTTCTGGACGATTGGTATAAGATTGTAGCTCGTTGTTAACATGTCCCGGATCCCAAATTTGGAAAGTCCATTTGGAAGCATCTGGGGCGCCATCTGTATTAAATTCATCAGACCACATTAATTTTGACCCAACAAAAACAGTTATGGAGAGTGTTTTGCTAACAAATTGTCCAGCATTATAAGCAGACACATATAACACATAAGTTTTAGTACCCGATGCAGTATAGGTGTAAGAAAAGCTTCCGTTTGTTACTTCCTTTGTTTCTCCATTGCCAAGGACTATTTTATATGATGTTGCATTTGTTGCCGATAATTTAAAATTTACGACTCCGCTTCCGTCTCCATTTGGGTTTTGAGCGTCAGTTCCAACAACAGTTGTTGTTACCGAAAGATCTGAAGGCTTCGTTTTTGAAACATCTTCACCACCACCATTACTGTCGCTACAGGATAGTAACATCAAAAAAACAGATAGACTAATGAAGAGCAAACCAACCGATAATAGGTAATTCTTACTTTTCAAATCTATAAACCATATATTATTTCTCATATTTTATTTTGAATAAATTCAATTAATACTAAAACAAAGCTCAGAACAGTCTCAAAAAAGTTCTGAGCATAGGCTTTAGTTAAATTAATTATGGTGCTGGTTTCAGTTTAAGATACCAAGCATTTCCAGTTTCAGTTCCTTGTACTCTTAGATATAAATAATCAGAATTAATAACCAAGATTTCATATTCTTTTAGTACAGCACCATATCCAATAAACGTATCTACTCCAGACAATAAAATACTCACTTGGGTAGATGGTGAATTATCACCACTAGACGCTTCAGCTGGCGCTCCACTTGAAGCAGGAACAAAAGAGAATGCAGAAGTTCCTCCTGGATAATTATAACATCCTTCAGCTCCAGAGCTAGGAATACCAGGAAGAGTTGTTAATGAACCTGTTTTTGTAAAAGCCCCATCGGGAGTAGTAACTTTCAATTCATAATTTCCAGTAGCAGCAACTTTTGCAAAAGTAAAAGTAGCCGTATAGAAACAATTTGCAGAAGCTACCTTTTCATTAACTCCGGCAGACCACCATTCTGGTCTGATGGAGCCAACATTCCAAGGACCAACACCAAGATGACCAGGGACACTTTTATCAACAACCCAAGTTTTTGTACCATCATTGGTCAATGCAGTTACAATTTCTGCAGGAGCGTTAAAATCACTTCTTACAGTAACATCTTTGGTAATTACTGATGAAGTACCTCCTGCTCCATAAACCACTGCAGTAACTGTATAAGTATGTACTCCTTCATTGGTATATTTTTTAGTTGTTTTCCCATTTGGCAATAAAACTAAATCTACATCTGTATTAGCATCATAATCTATTTTATAAGAAAGAGCCTTATCTGCAGTTATAGTAAATTTCACTTCACCAGAACCATCTCCATCCGGATGAGCTGCATCCTGACCAACAACTTCTGTATTTATCACAATATTCGAAGGTGCCGTCAAATCTCCCAGACTATATTCTTGTTCGCTACAACTAACTAACGTTAGAGTCATAGCGATGAAAAGCCCTAAAATGTATTTAATATTTGTTTTCATATTTTTTCTAATTAGTTAATCTAACATTATCGATATAAATCACTTCTCCTGCTCCTGCATCCGAATCATTAAATCGTAAAACAAGTTGAGTAAATTTGGTACCTTCTGGTATTCCTGAAATAGCACTGTAATCAAATACTAGTTCTTCCCAAGCTCCAGAAGTGGTAAAGGCTGCTTTTTGTACTGCAACACCATTTGCAGGAGTTCCTCCAATAGCCCATTCCAATTCAACATTTAATTTTTTACCAATATTTGCTGCATCAGGATTATATGCCAAAACTTTAATTTTTTTGCCATAAGCAAAATTAATTGGAATATTCAATGGACTGTATGTTCCACTCCAATTAGGCACTCCAGTTGGTTTTGTATATTTACCTACAGTTGCACTAGTGTTTAGACCAGTTGCATTTGGGTTTGCCACTTTAGAAAATGTCACATCACCAAAAGTCCCAAAAAAGTAATCTACACCTGCAGTTTCAAAATCAATAGGGAATCCAAATAATGATTTAGTCCCTTCTGTCTTTGCCGCACCTCCGCTTAGAGCTACCACTTTCAATACAAAAGGACCTCCGGTTGCCGGATAAGTATGAGGAGGCAATACTTCGTCAATAGCCATTGGAGTACCTTCTTCATTAGCAACATCTCCATAAAACACTAAAAATGAGTTGGCATAATCAGCCTTCGCGCTTACTTTCATCTCATCAGTAGTTTTAATCTCTAAGTTTTCAGGAGCTCTGTAAATAACCTTCAACGGAAAGGTCTGTTCAGTTGCACTTCCAGAAATAGAAATAGCTGTAACTTTTACAGTATAGTCCCCTTCTGGATAAGCATGAGTTGTACTTTCTCCTGGTGCTACCGAAACTGGTCCATCAGTACCATGGCCATACTCTACTGTAAATGATGTAGCACCATCTCCAGTTGGAGTAATTTTTACATTTCCTGAATTGTCATTACTGATATCAAATACTTTATTAACATTTCCAGAACTTACCCCTGGCAAAGATGTATCATCGCTAATACCCTCTATCGAACAACTTATGGCAACAGCCATCAATGCTACAAGGCTTAATATAAATTTTATCTTTTTCATAATTTTATCTTTTATTAATTATAGCCAGGGTTTTGTTTCAATTTGGTTCCTTGAAGTTCTCTGGTTGGAATAGGGAAAATTTCATCTACACCAGCATTAAAACCTCTATTTGCTAATCTAGTAGCAGCATCACCCCATCTCACTAAGTCGAAAAATCTTAATCCCTCACCTGCAAGTTCCATTCTTCTTTCATTTTTAATGGCTTGAAGGGTAACCGGAATTGAGGGCAAACCAACTCTTGATCTAACGGCATCTAGCAATGCTTGCGCTCTTGCTCCTGAACCCAATGCTTCAGCTTCCATTAAATAGGTATCCGCAAGTCTAATTATGTAAGAATTTTGCTTATAGTTCAACTCGGCAGCTCCTCCTCCTGTTCGAACATCTTCTTTACGGGGAACAAATTTGTTTAAGAAATAGCCTGTATCTTGATATCCACCAATATAATCGGCCTCACCGGCCGCTTTCATTGCTTTAAGATCTAATACAGTAGCCGCAAATCTTGGATCTAACTTAATTACATCGTATAAATCTTGTGTAAGAACATTAAAACTCCATCCTGATGGTAGATCTGGCGCTGGTGACCCTGCTGGTTTAGAGTAAGATCTAGGTCCTACCATTATATTCAATGAGTTCCCTTCATCTGCACCTGATCCCCAGAATCCCCAATCAGAATTTCCAGCGCTAGTAT
Source organism: Flavobacterium sp. (assembly GCF_035760125.1). GTDB lineage: Bacteria > Bacteroidota > Bacteroidia > Flavobacteriales > Flavobacteriaceae > Flavobacterium. The sequence continues at coordinate 3,859 of NZ_DASTTN010000065.1, read as the reverse complement.
GGGATACCTCAATAAGTGACTCTGTATTAAACTTATTGGAAACAACCCATAAATCACTGAATTTCGTCAACAATTTATTTCCATATTGATTTGGTGCTCCCGGAGTACCATTCACTTGAGCCAAAATAGCAGCAGCTTCAGCTTTTTTACCTTCAAACAAGTATACTTTCCCAAGCATTGCTTGAGCTCCTCCTTTTGTAAGACGTCCCGATTCTGTATCAGCTGGAACAGATGTAGGCAAAGCAGCTATTGCTTCTGTCAAATCTTTTTCAATTTGAGCATAAACTGCTTCAGGGGCTGCTTGTTCTACATCATACATATTTGTAGCAGTCAAAGGATCCAATAATAATGGGATATTTTTAAACAAGCGCACCAAGTTGAAATAATAAATTGCGCGTAAAGCTTTTGTTTCACCTGCAAATCTAGATTTTAAATCATCATTCATTTCAACGTCTGGTAATTTTACAAGTAATGTATTGGCTCGGAAAATTCCTTGAAAGTGGTCATTCCAAAAACTTTCAGGAATGCTTGTAGGAGTAAGTGAATGTGTAGAAAAATTTTGGATTCCTAAACCATCTGTAGATCCACCACCTCCTGCGTAAAAATCATCGGAACCCGCATTCATCATCGCCATCATATTTTCAAAACCACCTGAGTTTTTTCTAATAGGGTCATAAACTCCAACAAGTGCTGCAGTAGCCTGTTCTTGGTTTGAATAATAATTATCAGAAAGGAATACTCCTTTTGGTTCTAAAGTTATAAACTCATCAGAACAGGATCCAAAAGAAACCATTGCTAACGCAATAAAAAAGTATTTATATTTTATCGTTTTCATAATTCTTAATTTTATTAAAATTGTAGATTAACTCCAAGCATGAATGTTCTCGCTTGTGGATAAATCCCTTTATCTATTCCAAATACACCTCCACCAATCTCAGGATCATATCCAGTATATTTAGTAAGTGTGAACAAGTTCTCTCCAGTTAAGTAAAAACGCACTTTACTCGCTCCTATCTGTGAAACTGTATTCGTTGGCAATGAATAACCAAATTGAATTAATTTTAAACGTACATAATCACCATCTTCCAAGTAAAAATTTGACATTTTACCAAAGTTACCGTTAGTATCATCATTAGTAAGTCTAGGAAAATCATTGGATGTTCCTTCTCCTGTCCAGCGACTCAAAGCTTCAGTTTGATAATTCGCATTCCCAACATCTAATCTGCGTAATCCTTGAAAAATTTGATTACCTGCAGCTCCTTGAGCAAAAGCCATAAAATCAAAGTTTTTATAGGATAAATTCAAGGTCAATCCAAATGTGTATTTTGGAATATTACTGCCCAAGAATTGTTTGTCATCATCAGTAATTGAACCATTACCGTCTGTATCTACCCAACGGAAATCCCCAGGGCGTGCATTTGGCTGAATTAAGCCGCCAGAAGCATTTGTATAGGCTGCTATTTCTGCGTCATTTTGAAAAATCCCTGCCGTTTTAAAACCATAGAATGAGTTATATGAATGGCCAACTTGAGTTCTTGTAACAGCTCCCATTGATTGGAAAGAAGCATCTCCAACAATATAATTTGTATCAGAGGCAACATAAGTAACTTTATTTTCTAAGTATGCAACATTCCCATTAACAGAAAAATGAAAATCTCCAAATTGTTTTGTATAACCTAATTCAACCTCAACACCTTTATTCTCCATATCGGCAACGTTTCCGGCAGGATTAGAAGTAACACCCACATAACCTGGTATAGTTATCGGTCGTAAGATTCCACTTGTTTTTTTATTGTACACATCAACCGTAAGGTTTAAATCATGAAAAAATCTTGATTCAAATCCAATGTCAGCTTGAGAAGTTTCTTCCCATCTCAAATCAGGGTTGTCTAAAGTAAGGTTAGCATATCCTGTTGTGATTGACCCTGTATTCCCAAAAGAATAATTATAACCACCACCAACTAAAGAAAGATATTTAAAATCCTTATCCCTGTCTGAATAGTTATCATTACCAACTATTCCATAACCTCCTCTAATTTTTAAGCTGTTAATCACTTCGTTTTCCTTCCAAAAATTTTCTTTAGAAACCACCCATCCTAAATTGAACGATGGAAAAACACCATATTTATGATTGGCTCCAAAACGAGAAGATCCATCACGACGAATAATTCCGGTAAACAAATATTTTTCTTTGAAATCATAATTTACACGTGCAAATAAAGAAGATAATTTGTGCTCTGTAAAATCATCAGTACCACTATCTCTATTTTCCTGTGTTATTGGAAAATCAAAAGAAGCATCTTGATAACTTGTAATAGGCAAACCATACATCACCGCACTTGAACTACCCCCAATATTATCTACATACGCACCTTGACCTAACAATACAGTAAAGTTATGGTCCCCGATAACATTTGAGTAAGTAGCTATATTTTCAACATTCCATGCAAAGCTACTGTTTTCACTTTGACCATAATTATTTTTAAGTGTGTTGACAGTGGCACTCAAATAATATACAGGCGTAAATCCTTGATTACCCCAATATGCCTGTTTTGCACCAAATGTTGTTCTGAATTTAAGATGTTTTGAAAAAGCTGCTTCCAAATAAGCATTACCAACTAAGTCATCAGACCAGTTATATCCACCAAGCCTAGTTTTAGAATAAGCCAAAGGATTTGTCATCTCTTGCCCAACTAAACCAGAAATTCCGTAAGGATTACCATTAGCATCACGAATAACTGGATTTTTACTATAGGGAGCCGAATTCGCCAAAACAGGATCTGTCTCAATAACTGGAGTGATTGGATCCAAATTGATTGCAGAACTCAATGGTCCTCCAAATTCACTATTCGTATTACCTATACCAACTGATTTTTGTCTTGTGAAACCTAAAGTTTGTCCGAAAGTGAAAACTTTAGATATTTTGTGAGTCGAATTCAAACGGAAGTTCTTTTTATCATAGTTTGAAATCTCAGACAAAACTATCCCATCTTGATTTTGAATTCCAAAAGAAGCATAAAAAGTAGAAGTATCACTTCCTCCACTAATACTCAACTCATGAGAATAACGGAAAGCATTAGTATTAAAAATCTCTTTTTGCCAATCAGTACCTTTGCCTAAGGCAGAAAGATTAGAAAACAGTACAGGCCCACCTGCAGCTGTTGATTTTTCATTTAATATAGCACCATACTGCGTCGCATTTAACAAATCCAAAGTCTTTGCGGGAGATGATACTCCAGAAAATCCATTATAGTTAACGGTAATTTTTCCAGATTTACCTTTTTTAGTTGTAACCAAAATTACACCTGTTGCAGCACGGGTTCCATAAATTGCAGCTGAAGCAGCATCCTTAAGAACCTCCATAGATTCTATATCCGATTGATTAAGAAAACCAATACCTCCAGCATCCACAACAACACCATCTACAACCCAAAGTGGATCATTTCCGCCATCACCAAAAGTAGTTATACCTCTAATACGAATAGTTGATGCAGAACCTGGCTGTCCAGAACTGGCAGCAATCGTAACTCCAGAAACTCTACCTTGTAGAACTTGCTCAATACGACCGTTAGGCACTTTTTCGAGATCTTTTGCTCTAACACTAGAAATCGCTCCAGTTACCACACTTTTCTTTTGGCTACCGTAACCTACAACAACGACTTCATTTAAGTCTTGAGAAGCAGAATACATTTTAACCTGTAATTGTGTTCGCCCACTAATAGGCTCTTGAACCGTTTTATACCCTATAAAACTGATAGTCAAACTTCCATCTTTAGGGGCTTTAATTTGGAACTTACCATCGAAGTCTGTCGCTACTGATGTTGTTGTTCCATTTAAAACAATGGTTGCCCCTGGAATT
>NZ_DASTTN010000064.1:0-5321 GCF_035760125.1 Flavobacterium sp. | reverse complement strand
TTTTATGTTAAATTTAAAAAAGCGAAACCTCTTAAAGATACTTTTGTCGAATTGATGCCCCATAAGGTAATCCGAAGAATAGCAAGTACCAATAACTTGGACTCATTGCGTATTTTGATCGTGGAAGACAATAAAATTAATATGTTTCTGGCCAAAACATTAGTTAAAAGGATTATTCCCAATGCTATTATTTTGGAAGCTATAGATGGGCAGGAAGGCGTGGAGCAATTTGAAATCAATAATCCCGATTTAATTTTGATGGATATCCAAATGCCTATAAAAAACGGATATGATGCAACTATAGAAATTAGAAGCCATAAAAAAGGCGATAAAGTACCCATCATTGCTTTAACTGCGGGAATTATGGTAGGTGAAAAAGATAAATGCCTAGAATTTGGTATGAATGATTACGTCTCAAAACCAATAATTGAAGATGATCTGGATGCTATACTTCATAAATGGTTACCTCAAAAACAATTATCGTAGGTTGTTCTAAAGAAATTATAATTATACAATTATTGCACCCCTAAATTTTTAAACAATTCCTGATAATTTGGATTGTTTGGATCCAATTGTTTCAATTGAAAAGCCGTTTGTTGCGCTTTTGTCTGGTTTCCAGTTTGGATGTAAACAAAAGTAAGCGCATAATACAAATCTGGTACATCAGGATTTATTGCAATTCCTTTTTGCAAAACAGTTTCGGCTTCTTTGAATTTTTTCTTAGCATTGAGCATCAGCCCATAATTATAGTATACCCTCGGGTTTTGTGATTTTAAGGCTATGGCTTTGGTAAAAGAAGCTTCGGCGGCAACAGTATTATTCATTTCATTATAAAGCAAGGCCAGATTGTAATAAATGCGTTCGTTGTTTGGGTCATTTTTCATGGCCTTTTGCAATACCTGCAAGGAAGCATCGTTTTTGCCAACGGCATTATATAGTGAAGATAAATTGAGTAAGGCATAATTCATTTGACTGTCTTTTTTGAGGCCTTTGAGATAGAAAGACTCTGCACTGGCATAATCCTGTATTTTAAGATAATAATCAGCCAGCATTATATTTCCTGTTGAAAAGTCGGTTTGATACTTAAGAAAGCCAATTAATTCTTTATTGGCACTTTCAAAAGCATTTGTAAACTGACTTGGAAATTGATCTTTCGGCAGACTTACAAAAAGATCAGCTGCAGCGATACGGACCGCTCTTACTTTATCAGATAATAAAGGACCAACATTTTTGGTCCAATTGTTTGGAGGAAAAATGGATAAACTGCGTAAAGCCCTGTAGCGTACCTGGGCATCTTTGTGGTTTAAACAGGACAAAAGGGTGTTCAAACTTGTTTGGGTATCAAAACTTCCCAAGTAGAAAGCCGCGGTTGATTTAATGATGTCGGGGATGTTTTGGGTATTGATTAATTGTATTAAATGAGATTCGCTATCGTTGTCCAGTTTGCTTCCGGGAATCAAATCATCTGCAAAATGGTATTTTCGGTTCGGGCCATACCATTTGATTACCGCATCGGCCAAGGTCTTTTCTGATTTGTCTTTATGACAGTTGCTACAGGCATTTGGAGTGCCATATTTGACTGAAAGGTCGGGACGGGGAACTCTAAAACTGTGATCATGACGCAAATCATTTCCCATATACAATTTACCCGGCATATGGCAGTTTACACAAAGTGAACCTTTTGAATCGGGTGTGTGAAAAGTGTGTGCCGCCGTGTCATATTTTTTTGGGATATGGCATTGTACGCACGTCTGATTATTGATGTGTTTCAGTTTGGTACTGTGTGGATTGTGGCAATTACTGCATTTTACACCTTTGCTGTACATTTTACTTTGTAAAAAAGAAGTGTAAATATAATCTTCATCATTTATTTGTCCATCGGCATGAAAAAATTCGGTATCTGGAATTTGCGGAATGTAATTATCCATTATTTCTTTACTGTCGATATGTTTCGGACTGATTTCGGATACACGGGCGTGACAGGGAGCACAAGTGTTGATTTGTTCCAATTGCCCTGAATTTTTACCTAATCTCATAAAACTGCCGATTACTTTATCTCCAGATTTGTAATCAGAACCATTTATGTATCCCAAATGTTTTTGTCCTGCTCCATGGCAACTTTCACAGCTAACATTGATGATACTATAACTCGTTTTATAAGTATCGGTTTTAGTGTCGTAATTTTTGTGTAAGTTGGTCGAGTGGCAAGTAGCGCACATCGTATTCCAATTTTGGGCATTTCCAGTCCAATGTAGCCAATCGTGTGAAGGTATTTTTTGGCCAGCATACTGATTGTACCATTTTTTTTTGTTGACATCCCAACTTAAGCGAGGCACTTGCATTCTTCCCCCCGGAAAATGTACCAGATATTGTTGTAAAGGTTTGTATCCAAAAATATATTTTACTTCAAAATCATGATTTTTGCCGTCACTTCCTTCGGTATTGATGAAAAACTTTGAACCTTTTTTATAGAATTTGCTGGTAATGCCATCAGCTTTGAAAGTCACATTATTAAAATCTCCTTTTACAGTCGAATCATTGGCAGGAAGCATTGACATATAATGGTCGGATTGTTTCCATTGATGATGTTCGGAAGTATGGCATTTTACGCAAGATTTATCTCCTACGTAAGCATTGTTATCTGAGAGTACTTCGGTATATTCAGCATCTTTTGAACTGCAACTGTCCACAATAAAAACTCTGAAAATGACAAAGAGAATAAGAAGGATTACAATAACAATTGATGATTTTTTGAGCATGAAGAATAAGTTTTCTCAAAAATATAGAATTATAAAATAGAAGCAAAGGGATTTTTAGTAATAAATTACCTGTAAATAAGTTTTTTGCATAAAAAAAAGAGTGTTTGAAGGTTACAAACACTCTTTAGGATTATTATAAATTAATTACATTACGCTTTCTTTTCAGACTTTGCTGTGCAGCAAGATTTTTTTGATTTGTCACACGCCTTTTTTTCTTTGGCAGTGCATTCTTTTTTAGGAGTTTCTTTTGGCTTAGTTTCTTGAGCGCTTGCATTCATACCTGCTGAAAAAAGAGCTACTGCCAAAACGGTGATTAGGTTTTTCATATTTTTTGGTTTTTTGATTTTAATGATGAACCAAAATTATTGTTTTTTTTGAACGACAGATATTAATTAACTTTTTTATAACTCAATACGGCCATTGTATTTAATGTAATAATATAAAATGATGGAAAATAGATTTGTAATATCCTTAAATGAGATTTCTTTAGGTACCATGATTCTAATGATTTAATCAAATATTTCAATCCAAAAAAATCGTATATTCGTTATAGTGAAGCTAAGAAAATGACGACCAAAAAAATCAAAGCTAAAGAGATTAAAATCTGAAACCTAAATGAAAGAACTCTTATTATTTTTTCTGCTTTTTGGTTTATGTACCGCAAATGGGCAAATAACCATTGATGATTGTCAGGAAAAAGCGAAAGCAAATTATCCTTTAATTAAGCAATACGATTTGATTGCGAAGTCGTCAGACTATACCATTTCCAACGCCAACAAAGCTTATCTTCCACAGGTAAGCATAACAGGAATTGGGGGATATATTTTCGCTGGTTTACCCGAATTTTCATCGCCGGGTTCTTCATCAGGAGAACCAAATAAAGCCCAATTTATAGGGATTGCCCAAATCAACCAAACAATTTGGGACGGAGGTGCCACACGAACCCAGAAAGATATTATCAAAACGGCTGCCGAGGTCGAAAAATCGAGTGTCGGTGTTGCGCTGTATTCCATTCGCGAACGCGTTAATCAATTGTTTTTTGGGATTTTGTTAATCGACGAGCAAAACAAACAATTGGATATTTTATTCGAAGAGTTGAATCGGGGACTGAAGAAAGTACGTCTTTCAAAAGAAAACGGATTGGCCTATGCTTCTGATGTGGATGAAGTTAAGGCCGAAATGCTCAATTTGGAACAGAAAAAAATTGAATTCAATTATACGCGAAAAGGTTACGTGCAAATGTTGTCTTATTTAATCGGGCAGGAACTTGATGAAAATGTAAAGCTGGAGAAACCCATAGTGATTGAGCCATCGGGAAGTCTGACAAACAACAGACCCGAATTGAGTTTGTATTCCAATCAATTAAAACTTGTCGAATCCCGTTCTGCAATAAATCAGGTTGTCCTAATGCCCAAAATTGGTTTAATAGGAGCAGGAGCTTTAATTGAGCCTGGGTTGAATTTTGGTTCCTCAAAGTTCAATGGATTGGCACTTGCGGGAATCAGCATGTCCTGGAGCACCGCCGGACTTTATAAAAGTAGCAACAATAAAGAATTGGATAAAATAGAAATGGATAAAATTACCAATCAACAGGATGTGTTTTTATTCAATAACAAACTGCAGTTGACACAGGCCAATAGCGACATCGAAAAGCAAAAAGCCATTATTGCTAAAGATGGAGAAATCATTACTCTGAAAGGCAATGTCAAAAAATCAAAACAGCTGATGTATGACAACGGCTTATGTTCCATGAATGATTTGCTGTCTTCGATCAACAAAGAGAACGAGGCGATTGGGAATCAGGCGTTGCACAATATTCAATTGCTGATGAGCCTTTACAATTACAAAACGATAAGCGGTAACTAACATTAATTATATAAAAATGAATTTCAATTTTTATAAAACAAGCATTATGACTTTTTGTATTGCCCTTGCTTCCTGTGGTAATAGCGAAAAGGCCAATGAAGCTTCGGGAACCTTTGAAGCCACCGAAACCATAGTGTCGGCTGAAGCCAATGGGAAAATTTTGAAACTGAACCTTAATGAAGGAGATGAGTTAAAGAACGGACAAAAAGTAGGCGTTATTGACAGCACCCAATTGTACTTGACCAAAATGCAATTGAAGCAAAATGGGAAGGCCATTTTATCGGGACGTCCAGACAGTAAAGTCCAAATTGAGGCTTTGCAGAAAGAGCTCGAAAGTGCGGTTAAAGACAAAAAACGAATTGAAAATCTAGTAAAAGGAGCTGTGGCTTCGCAAAAACAGCTTGACGATGCCAATTATCGAATTGCAATTCTGCAATCCAAAATCGATGCGTTGAACAGTCAATTGGCAACAACAACCAATAATCTAAATGAGCAAAGCGGTACTGTGGGCATTCAATTGGCACAGGTTGAAGACCAAATCAAAAAATGCAACATTGTCAATCCCGTTTCGGGAACGGTGTTGACCAAATACGCCAACGAGTACGAAATGGCGACTGTAGGCAAACCCATTTATAAAATAGCCGATTTGTCCACTCTCAAATTGAGAGCTTATATTACTGCTTCGCAATTTGCCAA
>NZ_DASTTN010000063.1:0-15246 GCF_035760125.1 Flavobacterium sp. | reverse complement strand
AGCAATTATTTATTTTACTGTTATTAACACCAACTTTACCAGAACCTTTGATTCCTAGACCTGTTTCATCAGAGTACCTAATTATTGAATTAGATAAATCAAAATTCCCTCTTATATCTAAAAAAGCCTCCCCATTATCATTATGCATTTTTCCATATTCAATAATGCAATAATTCATTTTTGAAGGTTCAGTACTATTAATTAATATTCGATTCCAATCTTTATATGTTGGTGAAGTTTTGTTTGAAGTAAACTTTACGAAGTTGTTGGCCGTTCCATTTGCAATAATAGTTCCATTAACAATTAAAGAGTAATAGCCGTCAAATTTTATTTCAACACCCTCTTCTATATTTAGAGTTTCGTTATATGGTACAGTGATGTCACCTGTAACTTTATATGTATTTCCTTTTGTCCAAGAACCATTAACATTGCCATTTACTATAACTAAATTATTAGATGATAATGTAACGTTATCTAATACTGTAATTCCGTTTACAAAGAAGTTTAATAACTCATAAGTTTGATAGCCATTTTTTTCATACTTTATGTTGTAAACACCATTTGGGATATTTGCTGTAAAATAACCATTTATTTGTGATATGGTTTGATCAAGTACTGCACTTGGAGAAACGGGAGTAAAAGTAATTGTGCAATTTGAAAAATCACTTGTATTATCTAAATACACGTTACCGCTAATATCGGCGGCGAAAATACTTGAAGAAATTAAAATAAATAGCAACTGTAATTTTTTTCTCATGTTAGTTTATTTGTAGATTTTTTTTAAATTTATGCTAATTAATGTTCATTTCCTTGATAAATCCACATTGGTTCTGTGTTTTCTGCACGTTCAAAACCATTTTTTTTATAAAATTCTACTGATTTTCCATCGGCAGTAAGCATTTGCATATGAAAATCTCGATATTTCTCCTGCATTTTATCAACTATCATTTTACCAATTCCTTTACCTTGATATTCAGGAAGCACTAATAAATGAGGATAATACACGGTTAAATGCCCGTCAGAAATGGCATTTCCAAGTCCGACCAATTTGTTGTCTTCCCAAGCGGTAATTAATGTTTCTGAATTCAATAATCCCCTATATAATTGAGCTGGTTTGTCTGCAGAACTCCAATTATTTGCTTTGTAAAGCACTAATAGGTCTTCAATATTTATGTCTTTTGTTTCGGAAATTGTAATGTTCATTTCGGCTTATATTTTTTTGTTTTTAGACATGTATTTCAAATAGTCAACAATTTCCTTTGATTCTTGTTTTGTAATTCCCAGTGTCGGCATTTTTACTTTGTTTCTGAAAGAAGCTGGATCTACGATATAATCAACCAATTCAGTTTCTTTCCAATATTCGGTTACGCTTTTGGGATAATTTAATTCAGGTCCCATTTCGCCTCCAATTCCGTTTATGGCATGACAAGTGATGCACTGTTTTTGAAATAATGCAAAGCCTTTCAATGCTTTCTCATCGTCTTTTGGTTGTAATGCTTCGATGTTTTTATTTTTCGATTCAAAATGAAATTTTATAACATTATAAGGCCACTTGTATTCTTGGTTTTTCGTTGGAGCCGATGTATAAACCAAATAAAACGGGTCAGCATTCATCTCGTTTCCATTTTTGATAATCTTTTCCCAATTGGAACCTTTTGGAGCATCAACATCTTTGAAAGCCAGAAAAGGGTTTGTTTTTAAAAATAATTCAAGAGACATTTCAGGTTTATAACCATCAATGCATTCAAAAACTATTAATGTGTTTTTTATGTCAACTTTTGATAAATCAATTTCATTTTTTAAAAGAAGCAATGCATTTGCAGCATGATACTTCTTAGTTTTATGATAAACTGGATCTTTTGCAATAGTGACGACAGTATCTTTTCCGAGTTTATTTTTTGATTGTAAATCCACTAAATCTAAAGCAATCTCTGGTTGGACATTAACTGACTGTTCTATTTTTTGCTCTCTCTGTTGATTACAGGAAAGGAAGCTAAAAATAGAAAAGCATGAGATTAAAAATTTGATTTTGACAGTTTTCAAAGTTTTAAGTTTCATTTTAATTAATGTCTTTAAGTTTTTTTTTATTTGGTTGCATTTACCCAGTTTTCCAAAATCTTTTTCCCGTTGGGTGTTAAAACACTTTCCGGGTGAAATTGAACACCTCTTACATCGTATGTTTTGTGTCTTAGCGACATTACTTGACCATTTTCGTCAAATGAAGTAGCTTCTAATACATCGGGTAAATTGCTGTCAACTACCCAAGAGTGGTAACGGCCTACTTCAAATTCTTTGCCCAAACCCTCAAATAAAAGCTCATCATCAACTACTGTTTTTACAGGTGTTGCAACTCCGTGATACACTTTGTCTAAGTTAGAAAGCGTTCCACCAAAAACTTCCCCTATAGCTTGTTGCCCAAGACATACTCCGAAAATACTTTTGGTAGGAGCATATTTTTGAATAACAGCTTTCAATAATCCAGCTTCGTCGGGGATTCCCGGTCCAGGTGAAAGCAGAATTTTATCGAAAATTGCTATTTCATCAATATCAAATTCATCGTTTCTGTAAACGGTAACTTCACAATCTAAATCTTCCAGATAATGCACTAAATTATAAGTGAAACTATCGTAATTGTCTATGACTAGTATTTTTTTCATTTTTTTATCTTTCTTCGTGTCTCTGTTTCTTTTTTTATATAGTTTCTGCTAAATCCAACGCTTTATTCAGCGCCAGTAATTTATTATAAACTTCCTGCATTTCACTTTCTTCGTCAGAACTGGCAACAATTCCTGCTCCGGCTTGTGAATGCAATTGGTGGTTTTTACTTAGGAAAGTTCGGATCATAATTGCATGGTTAAAGTTACCTTCAAAATCCATAAAACCGATGGCTCCTCCATAAAAATTACGGTTTGTTTTTTCGTAATCTTCTATCAATTGCATTGCTCTGTGTTTTGGGGCTCCACTCAAAGTTCCTGCAGGAAAAGTATCGGCAACTACTTGCATCGTAGTTGCTTTTTCGTGTAAATGTCCTGTCACTTTGGAGACCAAATGGATCACGTGTGAGAAAAATTGAACTTCTCTGTATTTTTCTACCTGCACTGCATGTCCATGTCGGCTTAAATCATTTCGGGCCAAATCAACCAACATCACATGTTCACTATTTTCTTTTTTGTCTTCTGATAGATTTTTAGCAAGTACAGCGTCTTTTTCATCATCACCAGTTCTTTTGAAAGTTCCTGCAATAGGATGGATTTCTGCTTTACGATTTTTTACAATAATCTGGGCTTCAGGTGAAGAGCCAAAAATTTTGAAATCACCATAATCAAAAAAGAATAGGTAAGGGGATGGGTTTATACTTCTTAAGGCTCTGTAAACATTGAATTCATCACCTTTAAATCCTTGGGTAAATCTTCTGGATAAAACCAATTGGAAGACATCACCACGGAAACAATGCTTTTTGGCTAAAGCTACATTTTGTTTGAATTCTTCATCGGTTAGATTTGAAAAACCTTCACCTTCTTTGGAGAATTTATACGAAGCAATGTTTCTGGATTGTAATAATTGCTCAATTTCGGATATGTTATTTTTACCATCTAGATTGTGACAGAAAATATACGCTTCATTTTTAAAATGATTGATAGCAATGATGTTTTGATAAACAGCATAATACACATCGGGAATCGAATTGCTGTTTTCTTTTTTAGCAATGCTTACTTTCTCGAAATAACGAACGGCATCATAAGAAATGTATCCAAATAAGCCATTGTTGATGAATTTGAAATCAGTTTTATCCGATTGGAATTGTAGGGAAAAATTCTGAATAACTTCAGGGATATTGGTATTTGCATCAATTGTGATTGTTTCCGAAATTCCATCAGGATAGTTTTTGGAGATGGTTTCGTTTTCTATTTTTATGGAAGCAATTGGATTGCAGCATATATAGGAAAAGCTGTTGTCGTTTCCGTGATAATCGCTACTTTCTAACAATAAACTATTAGGGAATTTATCTCTTATTTTGAAATAAATACTCACTGGCGTTATGGTATCGGCCAGGATTTGTTTGTAGTTGGTTTGTAGTTTATATGTTTTCATACTTTATGTTGCTTTTTTGACAATGGATTTTTACTTTAATTATTTTTCCTTATTTTTTGAAATAAAAAAAAGGCCTGTCGTGATGACAAGCCTTTTATATTTATAGTTCAAATAATACTATAGGAGCTTAGTTCACGACGACTGACGTAAATTATTCCACCACCAAGTATTGTTTGTTATAGTTTTCATGTTTTGTTTTCTTTTTAGCAAATATATAAATGATATTTGGTCTGACAAAAAGATTGAAATAAAAAAAAAGATAAATTTTTTAATTTTTTGTTAAATTGTTGAAGTTAGTAAACCAAAACCACGTTTAGCTCAAAATCATCATAAATGGTCTTATCTCCCAAATCATCAAAATAACTTCCTGAGCCGTATTTGATGTCATATTTGGTTCGGTTGACAGTTAGTTCAGCAGTGGCTTTATTTGGACTTACAACTAAATCAAATTGAATGGGGTTTGTAATTCCTTTGATGGTTAAATCAGCGTTGATGAGGTAAGTGTTGTTTCCTTTACTGGCAATACTTTTAAATACGAGAGTAGATGTTGGAAAGTTTTCTATGCTAAAAAAATCTTCTGATCTTAAATGGCCTTCCAATTTTGTTTTGGAACTTCCTGTTTGGTCTGTATTTGATAATGACTTCATATCTGCAGTAAAACTGCCCCCGGTCACTTTTTTGTCTTTGAAAATTAGATATCCATCTTTGAAATTGATAGTTCCTTCGTGTTGACCTGTTATTTTTTTTCCTTCCCATTTAATGATGCTTTTGGAAACATCGATTTTAGAGGTTTGCGAAATTCCTTGGTTGAAGGAAAACAGAATTAGTAAAACAATACTAAATGATTTTAAGTTTCTCATATTTCTAGTAATTAAGTTAATAAAACAATTAATGAAATGTAGGTTGATTTCATTTTGATAAAAAATATGAAATCGATTTGAAATGGAATCTTAAATAATAGCTAAGCTGTAATTGTAAATGAAATATAAAGTTAATTCAAAAAAATCTATTTTGCTTATTTTAAATATAATATTTTAATAATTAGTGATTTATGTTTTTTTGATTTGTTTATATAAAAAAGCCCGATATTAAATATCAGGCTTTGTAAGTTATAAATTTATTGAAAACCAATTATTTTGAACTAGCAAAAAAGCTTGTGTTTCTTGCCCTGAAATCTGGTGATTTTTTTACATCAGACTGAAAGAATAATTCAATATTATTCAATTTTGTTGTTTCTAATGAGAATGTGTCGCTGTTGTACCAGTTTGATAACTCAGGATTTACTGTTGCATTTTCGCTTTGGACAACTCCATTGCAGCGGTTAATTTGTAAACCTTGAATATTTATTTTTGCTAAATTGGCAGGCAGAACCCCAATTTTATTTTCGAGCAAAACACAACTGCTAAAGCCATCAATAATGCTGTTATTGATATTGAAATAGCTTTTTTCTTTGATATAAACCGCTTCCCTTACCAATCCTTGATTGTTATCTTCGGTATTTACCAATGTCATATTATTTGCAGTAATTTTAGTCAGTTTTTTGCTTACGTCGGTATTTTCAATTTTATCGTAAGAATCAATTTCAAAGCAACGCGAACCAGAAAAATCTGAAGAATAAGGATTACGAATCGCTATACTGTTGGATATGGTGCATTGAACACCTTGTGTAAAATCAAAATCATCATCTGTTGCTCTAAAAGAAATCAAGTTGTTAAAATTGACATCACCTCCATAACATTCGAACGAATCATCATTGGAGAAACTAATTTGAACAAAATCGATTTTTGTGCCTTTCCCGATTCCTGCCATTGATAAACCGTTCAATTCCTTGAGCGCATTTATTTTTCGACCAGAATATTCAATACGCACATATTTTAAAATACCGGAATTACTGTTGGGATCCTGACCGCCATAATAACTAACTGCCGGGTCAAAGTTGAAATCTAAAAATCCAACACCACCAATTTTATTAATAGGCGCTTCTCCAAGAATTACTATTCCACCCCAATCTCCAGGTCTTCTTTCAGATATATTATTATTTGAAGTGAAAACTATTGGATAGGTAGCAGTGCCTTCGGCCATAATTTTACAGCCTTTGGTGATTACGAGAGTTCCACAAGATTCTTTATCACCTCTAATGACTGTTCCGGGTTCTATAGTCAAAACAGCATTATTGGTTACATAAACTGTCCCTACTAATTGGTAGGTATTGTTTCTTGTGAGTTTCATATCGGAGCTGATTGTACCTGCCAATATTTGGGTGGCTTCATTATATTCTGTGGTTGCTGGCTTGAAATTGGTCCAATTGGCAAACCAGTTTGTATCGCCAGTAATTCCTTTTATTTGTTGTGCATTCAGAGGTATAATCGAAAGGAAAATGATAATGACAACGAATAGTTTTTTTTTCATAACGCTAATGATTGTAGGTTTTTGAAGTGTTTTTTGGTTCTTAATTTTTTTCCAAAAATACCATTACAATGTTTTAAGCGTATTTTCTTAATATTATTTATTTATGACCTTTAAGTTAAGAAGTTTGTGAATTAATTAAGGTTAGGTTTTCGTTAAAAAAATATGGCTACCCGTGACTAGTGCCTTTTCCCACAATATGAGTTGGATTTTTTTTGAATGAAAACAAAAATGCAAAATCTCTCCTCTTAGCCCCGATTACTTCACTGCACTTTTATTGTCATAGGAGTTCAGTGAACTTCGTTTGTAGTGAAAATCCTTTTTGAGTCGATTTTTATTCGGCTCAAAAAAGATTGCAACGAATTGCTTCGCCAGTTCGGCTTTCAGCCTCGTGTGTGGGACGATGTTGCGAAAAATACCAAATCTTTCTGCTCCAAGTTTAAAATTAAATACAGATGGTACGAACTACGAATAGTCATAAAAAAAAATACCCCCGACAAAAATGCCGAGGGTACTCTTTCCATTAAGGATTCTAAAATTAAAATTTCAAGTTCACTGTTAAGTCGAAATCATCGTAGATAGTTTTGTCACCTAATCCTTCGAAGAAACTTTTTGAACCGTATTTGATATCGTATTTAGTTCTGTCAATTTTTAATGCTGTTGTAGCAGTGTCGCCTTTTACAGTAATATCAAAAGTAATTGGATTTGTTTTTGCTTTGATAGTCAAATCAGCAGTAACAGTGTATACGTCATTTCCTTTAGCGGCAATAGTTTTGAAAACCAAAGTTGAAGTTGGATATTTGTCTGTTCCAAAGAAGTCATCAGCTTTCAAGTGACCGTTTAATTTTCCTTGGTACTCTCCAGTTAAATCTGTAGAAGTTAAAGTTGTCATATCAACAGTAAAAGTTCCTCCTTTTAATGCATTTTTTTTGAAAACCAAAGCTCCACTTTTAATGTTTACAGTTCCAGAATGCTCACCTGTTACTTTTTTTCCAACCCAGTTGATTGTACTTTTTGAAACGTCTACTTTTTTAGTTTGTGCAGTTACTGTTAATGTAGATAATGCTACTGCGAATGCCAAGGCAATTGTTTTTAAATTTTTCATGTGTAATTTGTTTAATTTGATTTAATTGATTTTAATTTGAATTAGTAATTATTATAAAGTGATAAATAAGTCTTCTTGTGACTTTCTAACTTTTTTGTAAAATTGGGTAGCATCTTCTTCGTGACGATATCCAACGGTTGCAATAAGTGAAGCATTAAGGTTTAGTTTGTCCAATCCTAATATTTCGTTTACTTGTGCAGGAACAAAACCTTCCATAGGAGTTACGTCAATTTTAAGTTCCGCAGCTGCATTCAATAAATTACCTAAAGCTAAATAAGTTTGTTTTGATGTCCAGATATTTTTGATTGCTGGTTCCAAAGTCGAAATTTTCGATTTCATAAAGTCACCATAACCGGCCAATGATTCCAAAGGTGTTTCTCTTGTAACACTTATGGTATTCAAAAATTCATCGATTGCTTCATCTCCAATATTAGTGTCATTGGCAAAAATAAATAAATGTGATGCATCTACTATTTGTGATTGTCCCCAAGCTGCTTGTTGTAGTTGTGCTCTTAATTCTGGATTTTCAACTATAATTACTTTGTAAGGTTGTAAACCATATGAAGATGAACTCATACGGATAGCTTCTTTTAAAGTGTTTAAATCTTCTGCTGAAACTTTTTTTGTGGCATCAAATTTCTTTGTTGCGTATCTCCAATTTTGATTGTTCAAAAAATTGCTCATAATATTTATATTTATTTAGTTCGGTATTTTTCTAATAAGGTATTCAATTGTATTAATTCTTCTTCATTAAGATTTTTAGAAAAAATTTCTTCGTGCTCTTTTACTTTTGGATCCAGTTCGGTTAATAAATCTAAACCTTTTTGTGTAATTAGGACTTCGATTTTTCTTCTGTTTTCTGGACAAACATTGCGTGTCACCAAATCTTTCAATAACAATTTATCAACCAGTCTTGTTGTATTACTCGTTCTGGCAAGCATTCGTTCCTGTATGATGCACATATTTGCAGGATGTCCTTTTTGTCCTCTTAATATTCGTAATACATTATATTGTTCCCCTGAAATATCATATGGTTTTATGATTTCATTAAAACTGTCAGTGATTACGTTTTGTGTGTACATCAAATTTAAAACCACTCTCGTTGATTTAGTATAATCAACCTTACTTTTTAATACATCTTCAATCTTCATATTTGTAGGTGTCTTATTTGTTGATACAAATGTAGTCATATTTATATTTGTATATACAAGTGTTGTGTTAATTTTTTGTTAAATCAAATAAGACGGTTTTTTGATTAAAGTATTAAATCTAATAAATATGGAGTATTGAAGTAATTAAAGTTAGTAATTAGGTTAATAAAAGACTGTCTTATTTTGATTGTAAAAAAAGCCAAAACAATACAGTTTTGGCTTCTTTATAAAATTCATTTAGCTTTTTTTAGTCTTTTACTCCTAATTTAGTTAAGATGTCATCCATCAAACACCATTTGGTTATGGACGATTGTAATAAATTGGCACCTACAAAGACCGTAAACCACAACCAATTTTGATTGACATAGATGGATAATAGCAAACTGGATAAGATGAAGGCACCTGCAATACCTCTTACGATTCTATTTTTCATTTTCTTTGATATTAGATTAATTTGATTTTTCGATGTTAAGAACGGCAATATGAATGTGTGATAGCGATTCCTGCTCTATATTGAAATATTCCACAAGTTCAAATAAAGCATCAACTTTTTCCTTTGCTGTAAAAGCATAGAAAAGGATGGAATCTGTTTCATTCATTTCGCTTCCAAACCAATTGGACTCAACAGCTTTTCCTGTACTGTTTTTAAATCCTTTTACTTCTTGATAGGAAAAAGATTGAACAGACGCTTTTTTGAGCAATTGTTTGATTTGATTTTCAAATTCTTTGACTGCGGTTATGAGTAGTAATTTCATTATTTTATGTTTAAAGGTTTATGAGTTTAAAAATTTAAGGTTTCTAAAATTTGAAACCTTAAACTTGAAACTAATTTTTATTTCTCCCATTTTTTTCTTTCGGTGATATAGTAAATCAAAGGCACTGCCAACAACGTCAATACTGTCGAAACAATGGCTCCAAATACTAATGAAATAGCCAATCCTTGAAATATAGGATCAAACAAAATGATAGAAGCTCCAATAACTACTGCACCAGTGGTTAATATAATCGGTGTAGTTCGAACCGCTCCTGCCTCAATAATGGCTTGTTTTAATGGTACACCTTCGTTCAGTCGGATTTCGATAAAATCGATAAGCAATACCGAGTTCCTCACCATTACTCCAGCCAATGCAATCATTCCGATGAAAGAGGTAGCGGTGAAATATGCATTCAGCAACCAGTGACCAAACACAATTCCTATTAGCGAAAGCGGAATGGCCAACATCATCACCATTGGTGTTTTGAAGTTTTGGAACCAACCCACAATCAACATGTAAATAATTACTATTACCACCATGAACGCCACTCCTAAATCACGGAATACTTCTAAAGTAATTTGCCATTCACCATCCCATTTTACGGTAAAATCACTTTCGTCTGTGGGCTGTTCCATATAGAGTTCGTTGACTTTATATCCTTTTGGCAATTGCATTTTGGCTAGTTTTTCATTCATTCCCAAAATAGCATATACGGGACTTTCTAGTGCTCCAGCCATATCTGCAGTTACATAAACCACACGTTTTTGGTCTTTTCTATAAATGGTTTTTTGTAAAGTGTCCATTTCTACTTTTACCAAATCGCTCACCGGAATCATATTTCCCTGACTTCCTTTGATTTTTAAGTTTTCAATGTCCTGCAAACTCGTTTTATCTTTGTCGTCAAGCGAAAGAACGATGCCCACATTATCATTGGAGTTTTCATCATACAAATTCGAAACCGGATATTCTTTCAATAAATACGTTAGATTACCTACCACTTGTTGAGGTGCAATTCCATTCAACATCGCTTTTTCTTTGTCGATTTTCAGTTTGTATTCGGTTTGATTGTCTTCAACCATCCAGTCGACATCAACAATATCAGTGGTTTTTTCAAGAATCGATTTTACTTGATGCGCTACTTTTATTTGTTCTTTATAGTTAGGACCATAAATCTCAGCAACCAAAGTCGATAAAACTGGAGGTCCCGGCGGAACTTCAATAATTTTTACATTGGCTCCATATTTTTTGGCAATTTTCTGAATCTCAGGACGCATTTCTTTTGCAATAGCGTGACTTTGTAAATCACGGTCTTCTTTGTGCAATAAATTCACTTGTATGTCGGCCATATTGCTGCCACCGCGTAAATCATAGTGACGCACCAAACCGTTGAAAGTAATAGGGGCCGATGTACCGATATAGTTTTGATAGTTCACCACTTCGGGTTTTGTCGACAGATACTGTGCAATTTCTTTGGTAACGGCAGCAGTGCGTTCCAGCGTAGTCCCTTCGGGCATATCAATCACCACTTGAAACTCATTTTTATTATCGAATGGCAACATTTTTACCACTACCGATTTGGTAAAAAACATCAGTACAGATCCAAATAACAAAAACACCGTAACTGCAAGCAAAATGCGTCTTTTAGCACTGCTTTCCAAGAAGGGACGTTCCAGGTTGCTGTAAATTTTATGCACCCAACTCGTTTCCATTCCTTCGGATTCTTTGTGTTGTTGCTCTTCTTTTTCCTGAAGCAAATGATATCCCAAATGAGGTGTAACTGTCAAAGCCACAAACAATGATAATAACATCGCAATCGAAGCTCCAATTGGCATCGGACTCATATAAGGTCCCATCATTCCAGATACAAACGCCATAGGAAGTATCGCCGCAATTACGGTAAATGTTGCCAAAATCGTTGGATTTCCTACTTCGTTAATTGCGTAAATTGCCGCTTGTTTCAATGGCAGTCGCTTCATCTTGAAATGGCGGTGCATATTCTCGGCAATAATAATACTGTCATCGACCACAATTCCCACCACGAATACCAAGGCAAAAAGCGTAATTCTATTTAGCGTGTAGCCCAACAAATAATACGCAAACAATGTCAGCGCAAAGGTCAATGGAACGGAGAAGAAAACGACCAATCCACCGCGCCAGCCCATAGCCAACATCACCAAAAGCGTCACGGCAATAATCGCAATTCCTAAGTGCATCAACAATTCACCGACTTTATCCGAAGCCGTTTCACCATAATTACGTGTTACTTCAACGTGTACATCGTTTGGAATTAAACTCTTTTTCAATTGTTCTATTTTGGCAATAATTTTTGCCGATATTTTCATCGCATCCGCACCTTTCACTTTTCCAACAGAGATCGTCACGGCAGGATATTCAGATTTGGCGGTTTTGAATTTTTCATTGGCTTTGCCATAACCAAATGACACATAACTTCTGACTGTAGAGGGGCCATCTTGCACTTTGGCAACTTGTTTCAAATACACCGGCAGGTTTTTAATGACACCTACCACCAAGTTTTCTACATCTTCGGCATTCGATAAAAATTGTCCCGTGGTAACCAAATATTCTTTGTTGTCATTGACAAAACTACCCGATTGTGAACTACCATTATTGGCCTGAATCATTTGCATAATACCCAAAGCATCCACGCCATTTTCGGCCATTTTATCTTTGTCCAGAATCACTTTTAATTCGCGATTGTTTCCGCCTATTTCCTTGGTAATGGCTACATCTTTTACTTTCTCAATTTCCGAAGTCACTTCTTCGGCAAGCTGACGCAATTGATAACCGTCTTGTTTTTCGCTCCAAAGCGTTAATCCCAGCATTGGCACATCATCAATCGAACGGGTTTTTACCATCGGTTTGTACACACCTTGCGGAAACATATCTTCGTGTTTCTCCAACTCGTCATATAATTTTACATACGAACGCTCCACATCCTGACCTACAAAAAACTGCACAATCAACATCGCCTGACCGTTCATAGCCATACTGTGCACGTGTTCGACTCCTTTGATATTCGAGATTACTTTCTCCAAAGGTTTGATTACGCGACTTTCTACTTCGGCGGGATTAGCGCCTGGATAACCCACCATTACGTCGGCCATCGGAACATTTATTTGGGGTTCTTCTTCCCTTGGGATTAGAAACGAGCTGTACACTCCTATAATCATCAAAGCCACCATCAACAGTATTGTTAACTTCGAATTGATGAAAAAATGGGCTATTTTACCTGAAATTCCTTCTTGCATAATTTCTTTTATTTATTTGGGCGTGACCTGCTCTCGTCCCAAAAGACGAGATCGGGTCGGGCTATTCGTTTCAATCTTTTTATCCATAAACCCTATCGGGATTTATTGATAAAAAGGATTTCCACTGCTATCCCTCACGCGGAATTAACATTATTTATTTGAACCTATTTAGTTTACCGCAATCTGCATTCTAAAATCTGCAACCTGCGATCTGGTTACTGAACACTAACTAAAGCTCCATTATACAATTTCCCTTCAGCCGAAACGATATATTGCTCATTTGCCGATAAACCAGACAGAACTTCCACTTGATTGCCAAAGTTTTTACCAATACGCAACCATCTTAATATGGCTATATTTCCAGTTCCAATAGTATAAATTCCAGTTAATTGACCTTGTCGCACCAAAGTGTTTTCAGGAACCAAAACTTTTTCGTTTGTTTTTGTTTGTATGGCATTGGCAACAGGAAACTGAACATTCACAAACATTCCGGATAAAACAGTATTACCGGTTTTGTCTAAATTGATTTTTACCAAATATTGCCCACCCGTATTTTTTGCCGATAGACTCACTTCGTTTACTTTTCCATTAAGGCTTTCGTTAGAGGATTTTACCAACACTGTTACTGCCATTCCTTTTTTGATGGAAGCAATGTCACTTTCTGAAACCATAGCCGTTACTTGTAATCTTGAGGCTCCTTCTACACTTACCAATGGCATTCCCGGATTGGCCATATCGCCTTCTTTTACAAAAGTATTGGTCACCACACCCGCAAACGGAGCTGTGATATTAGAGTAAGAGAATTGTGCCATTACTTCGTTGCGCATTTGTTTGGCACCTTCCAAACCTGCTTTTGCCATTTCATAACGAGCAGTCATATCATCCAATTCTTTTTGTGAAGCGCTTTGTTGTTTGAACAAGTTCACAAAACGGTCGTAATCTTTTTTGGCATTGTTGTAGCCAGCTGTTGCTTGTAGAATACTTGCATCCACTTGCGCTTTTTTGGCTTGTAAATCGGTGTTGTTGATGCTTACCAATAATTGTCCCGCACCCACTTTTTGACCTACTTGAACGTGAAGTTTGGTTACATAACCCATCATTCGCGTGCTTAAATTGGCCGAGTTTTCGGCTTCAATTTTACCACTCGCCTTTACAAACTGACCATTGTTGTTTTCGGACGCACCACTTACTTTTACTGCAATTGCAGGCTCTTTGCTAAGAGATTCTTTCTTCTCGCCATGACAAGAGGAAAGTAGTAAAACAAATAGAGGAGTGATTATAGCTGATTTAAATAAGATGTTCTTCATTGTATATTTTTTAAAATTGATATTAATATTGAAATTGATTTTTGCCATTGAACAGTTTATTTTGTCAAGAACTGCAAGTATTCCTGTGTGTAATTGTATTCAAAAACAGCTTGCAAATACTCCAGTTCTTTTTGATACATCTGCGTTTCTGTGAGCAATAAATCAGTGGTTTTTTCTAATCCTTGCGTAAAACGATTGCTTCTTATTCTATATGCTTCTTTGGATTGTTCCAAAGCCAGTTTTTCTAAATTTACTTTGTTTTCGGCATCTTTAAGTTGTCTGTTGGCTTTACTCAATTCCATTTGGCTTTGCGCTTTGTATTGTTGGGTCTCAATTTCCGATTTTTGAAAATCAGCTTTGGCTTTTTCCATTTTTCCAATTGATTTATACCCGTCAAAAGCATTCCAGGTTAATTGTGCACCCACGACATATCCATTCGAATTAGAACCAAAAATTTCTTGTGCATACATTTCATAACTTCCAAAAGCGTTCAATCTTGGCAAGAAATTCATTTTACTCGATTGTAGCATTTTGCCATAGGATTCGGTTGTTTTATCCATTGCCTGAATGTCTTTACGATTATCCGATAATAAAGTATTGAAAGCATCAATTATGATGACATTGTCCAATTCTTCAATAGGTTTGTACACTTTGTTGGCGGTACCTTCATCTAATAGGAAAGCCAAATAATCCGAAGCGTTTTGCACATTGCTTTTTGCATATTGCAATTGATTTTGAACTTCATTGACGCGCACTTGCATTGATAACAAATCGGTTTTTTGCAAAATTCCCTGATTGAAATAATTCTGAATCAATTTCAAATTGGCTTCAGCCGTTGTATTCGCTTTTTCAATCACTTGTACGGCTTTGTAACTCATTTGCAATTGCATAAAAGCCTTGTTGATTTCGAGTTCCAAATATTCTTTGGTTCTTTCGGTTTGCAATTGATACGCATCCATTTTGGATTTGGCTGCTTGTCGTCCATATAATCCGTCAATGTTGATAAGCGGTTGCAAAACATCAATTCTTGTCGCAAAATTTTTGGTTTGTGACGGATTGTTCAGTTTAGCGGGATCAAAGTCCGAAGGTGTTAAAATCCCCTGATTCAATTTGGAACCAAAAGCCATCAAAGGATTAGTTGTTGCCATTGAAGTATGCGAA
>NZ_DASTTN010000062.1:0-2821 GCF_035760125.1 Flavobacterium sp. | reverse complement strand
GAGGGAAGTGAAACAGTTGAAGAAGAAAAACTACAAGCTATTGCCAAAGTTTTAGGTGTAACACCTGAGGCGATTAAAAATTTTTCTGAAGAAGCTGCAATTAATTATTTTAATAATTTCAATGACAGTAGTGAGGGAACATTTAATAATCATTGCACATTCAATCCACTTGATAAAGTTGTAGAACTGTACGAACGTTTATTAGAAGCGGAAAAAGAAAAAAATGCCTATTTGGAAAAATTGGCCAATATAAAATAATATAAAATTAGTTTTCATAAGTGAAAGAGCCTCGCAGTTTGCGGGGCTTTTTTTATTTCGCAAAAAATAGTCTAATCCTAGGCAAAATATGGCTATGATAGTAAACCCATTTTTTTCTTGTTTAACTTCGGCTGACTGAATAATGAACTCGAAAATATGCGGATATGGATTTCAGAAAAAAAAGGCTCTCTACTGAGGAAGCAAAAAAAATTGATTTGACAGCCTACCTCTCTTCACTGGGACACCAACCGGTAGAGATGAGAAATGTGGAGTACTGGTATCGTTCCCCTTTACGGAACGAACAAAAGCCTTCTTTTAAAGTCAATCAAAAATTGAATTTATGGTTTGACCACGGGCTGGGCAAAGGAGGTAATCTGATTGATTTTGGAATACTGTATCATCACTGTTCCGTACGAGAGCTTTTGCAAAAGCTCGACACTGATTTTTCTCTTCAACAGCCAACTCTTTTACCTTCATATAAAAGTATCGAAACGGAAAGCAAAATCAAAATACTTGGAGATTTTTCGCTTACTTCTCCTTCGCTTTTAAGATACTTACAAGAGAGAAAAATCCCTCTTGAAATTGCTGACAAATTCTGTCGTGAAGTCCGTTATGAACTGGGCAAAAAAATTTATTTCGGGATCGGTTTTAAAAACGATTCGGGAGGCTACGAAATCCGCAATCCCTATTTCAAAACCGGCAGTTCCCCAAAAGATATTACCATCATAGATAATGGCGCAGAAGAGGCAATAGTTTTTGAGGGCTTTATGGACTTTTTATCCTTTAAAGCGACAACCAAAAACCTTCCCGAAAAGGGTCAGGATTTTGTTGTTTTAAATTCCGTTTCATTCTTTGAAAGAGCACGCCCTTTTATGGAAACCCACAAGCAAATTCGACTTTATCTTGACAGGGATACTACAGGAATAAATTGTACCCAGCGTGCACTTTCAATGAGTCCAAAATACCAAGACGAAAGTACCCTTTACAAAAATCACAAAGATTTTAACGACTGGATTATTAATCCTGAAAAAGTCCAAAAAAAACATTTGGGTCCAAAATTGTAAAAATCACACACAACTTATTTTAAGATTGTCAATTTCTGCTACCTCTTTGGCAGTCAGTTAAAATTGAAAGTCTTGAAGACTTATAAAAAGCTGAAAAGTTACAACGTTCCTGTAACGGCCAGATGAACGGTTGTCGGACAACCGATCTGGCCACCCTATGCCTCGGAACTCGGCGGTGGAGACACTAAAAGGATAAAAGAGTTTGACAAACATTGAAAATGAAAGATGATGGAAAGAGAAAATTCAAACAGAACACGCAGAATCACACTGCGCTTGACACCCGAAGAATACACAAAAATTGAACATAAATGGAAAGCCAGTACTTGCCGTAAGTTGAGTGACTATGTTCGTAAACACCTATTTGACAAGCCTATTACAACCCAATACAGAAATCAGTCATTGGATGATTTTATAGAAGAAACGGTAGTACTCCGCAATGAGCTAAGTGCTATCGGAAACAATGTAAATCAGGTTGTAAAAAAGATGCACGCCCTACAACAAATTCCTGAATTCAAACAGTGGATTGTACGTTACGAATTGGAAAAAAAAATCCTTTTCAACAAGGTAAATGATATTCAAAATCACATTCAAAAAATCACGGACAAATGGTTACAATCATAAAAACAAGCCATTCGATCCGCAGTATTTTAAACTACAATGAGAACAAAGCTAAGGCTGGTGTGGCAGAGTGTATAGGTGCGGGTAATTATCCCGCTGATGTCGATAAAATGAATGATACAATGAAGCTCTATCGCTTCACAAAACGACTGGAATTAAACGAGAACGCCAAGCGGAGCAGTGTGCATATTTCCCTGAATTTTGATCCGTCAGAAAACCATTCCAAAGAAAAACTGATGGCTATTACTGATACCTATATGGAGAAAATAGGCTTCGGAAAACAACCATATTTAGTGTACCAACATTACGATGCGGGACATCCGCACGTTCATGTTGTGTCCATAAATATCGAAAGGGATGGTAAGAGGATTGACCTGCATCATTTAGGCATAAGAAAATCAGAACCCGCAAGAAAAGAAATTGAAGAATTATTTGGCCTCGTAAAAGCAGAAGGACGAAAAAAGAAAGAGGAATTAAATTTGCAGCCCATTTCAATGGGTAAGATTCACTATGGAAGGATTGAATCAAAGAAAGCCTTGACCAATGTTTTAAATAAGGTGCTGCATGAGTACAAGTATTCGAGCCTTCCCGAACTCAATACGGTTCTAAAACAATATAATGTCATGGCTGACCGTGGCAGTGAGAATTCAAAAATATTTTTAGCAAATGGATTGGTGTATCGGATACTGAACGAACAGGAAAAGCCAATTGGCACGCCAATTAAAGCAAGTGATTTCTACTTCAAACCGACTTTGAAATTCTTGGAAGAAAAATTTAAGGGTAATGAAATTAGAAGAGTTTCAGACAAATTAAGAGTAAAAAACATCATTGACAAGACTCTGCTAAGAGATCGGGTAATATCCATAAACGAACTGGCAAAG
>NZ_DASTTN010000061.1:0-4127 GCF_035760125.1 Flavobacterium sp. | reverse complement strand
GCCAATTGCCCAAATCCGTTGTAGTAACTGTTAGTCGTAGTTTTCTTATATTTGTTTATAATTTTATTTCTCTTCGAATGCACGAAAATATTTCAAAAGATAGTATCGAAAAATGGCTAAAAGGATGGTCATTATCGCGCGAATTGCCCTTACCGACAAAGTTTAAATCAGGTTTTAAAGTTGATGTTGGCTACGAAAAACAAAAGGTTCGTTACGTTTTTCCTAATCTAAACGAAGATTTCATAGAATTAGCAAACTCAATTGTTGAACCTTGGTTCTTTTTAAAAGTTTGCGCTACACCGGATGCACTGAAAAATTTATTACCGCCAAGATGGGTTATTCAACCTCAAGGTTATATAATGACTTCTTCTCAACGGATGATAGATAAATCAGTAAATTTACGCGACGAATATAAAATGGAATTTGAGGAATACAATTCCACTACCGTTATAAAAATAATTGCACCGAATGGAGATTTAGCTGCAACTGGAAGAGTTGTTTTAGTAGATGATTTAGCGATTTATGATAGAATTTATACAGATGTTAATCATAAAAGAAAAGGGCTTGCTACAGTTTTAATGAAAGAGCTTGAAAAAATAGCATTATCAAAAGAAATTTATGGAAATTTTTTAGTTGCAACAGAGGAGGGCAAATTATTATATAAATCTTTAGGTTGGGACCTTTCTTGTTTATATACATCAGTTGTGATTCCTGGTCATTAATGCTTTTTGATACACGGTTAAAATTAAGGCTAAAGCCCCGGGGCTTTGAGCTGGTGGGACTTTTATTACTTTAGTTTCAATTTTGACTGAAGTCAAATATACAAAAAGAACTTTCAGTTAAACACTACTCTCCCACTTGCTTAAAACCCTTGTTAGCGATTCGGCTTTTTATCTTATAAGTTTAATGGCATCTTCTAATCGTTGTGCTACGTTGTCCCAGTTGATGATGTTGAACAAATTGTCTACAAAGTCAGTCCTTTTGTTTTTATATTTTAGGTAATACGAATGTTCCCAAACGTCAATGACCAACAAAGGAATTACACCCCACTGCGTCAATTTTTCGTGATTTTCACATTGTAAAATGGTTAACTTGTCTGTATATGGCTGATAACCCAAAATTCCCCAACCATTTCCGTCAACGTCTTTGGATGTTTTGGCGAGATACATTTTTAATTTATCGTAACTACCAAAATCCTTTTCAATTCGTTTGAGCAATTCACCTTTGGGATCGGATGTTTTATTGGTAAGATTTGTCCAAAAAATAGAATGAAGAATATGTGATGAAAGATGAAAGGCTAATTTCTTTGTCCAATAGTCAACTGTTTCAAAGTTGTTTTCTTCCAAAGCTCTTTTTATCATCTGTTGATCTTTGTTTGCTCCTTTTACAGCTCCACCATGATGAAAGGTATAATGTAGATATAAAGTTTCTTCGTCCATATATGGCTCTAAATGATTATTCGCATAGGTCAAAGGTTGGTGAATGAAATTACCGTCCTTGTCAACTAATTTATCAATGTTGTTCACCGTAAGGTTTTGAGCAAATGCAGATGTTATCGGAAGAATTGTCGCTCCGCCAAGCATCAGTCCTGTTTTGAGAAAATCTTTTCTATCCATATTATATATTTGCCAATGTTATGATTCTCGTTTTTTAAGCTGACCGCCAACGTTCTGGTACTACAGCGGGTGTGGGACTAAATTAAGCCCTATTTTCGGATTTGCCACCCGAGCGATAGCGAACAGGCAAAGTAAATCATCCCAAATACAATCCGAGGCTGAAAGCCGAACCGGCCGGAGGCAAACCAACTTCCCATTAAGCCCATTGCCCAAATCCGTTGTAGTAGCTGTTAGCAACAGTAATTATTTTAAGATATATTTCGTTCTATTAAGATTTCCAACACTTTCAAACATATTCATTTCTATTCCTTTTTTTAAGTCTCTACTTGCAGTTGCAGATGATAAATCCTTAAATATGTTCATATAGTCTTTTCGGTTAAATTCTTTGATACCAAGCTTAAAAAAATACTCTAGTCGATCAATATCTTTTAAAATTCTATTATTGTAGCTAAGTAAGTTTTCTAATGATTTGTCAATAACTTCAAGCATATATTCAATAAAGTATGTTGACTTTCCAGATTTATCACTTAATGCTAACGATTTATAGTATTCATTTTGGGTTTTACTAATTAATGTTTCGAATGGCAAAAATTCAAAAACTGGATATTCAGTCATTAGAATTAAGGTTTGCCATAGCCTTCCCATTCTGCCATTTCCATCTAAAAAGGGATGAATAAATTCCATTTCGTAATGAAACACACAGCTTTTTATTAATGTTAATTCCTCAGAATCTTTCAGATACTCAAATAAATCTTTCATTAAGTAAGGTACATTCTCAAAAGGTGGAGCGATGTGTTCAACTTTTGTACCTTTGACTATTCCAACTCCTTGTTTTCTATATTTTCCAGCACTTTCTATTAATCCATTCATTAATTGAAAATGTGCTTTTAAAAAACTTTTGTCTGATGAAAATTTAAATTCCTCTAGTTTTTCATAAACCTTAATGGCGTTTAAAACTTCCAATACATCTTTTTCAGGACCTATTACTCTCTTGTTTTCAATCAATGCTGTTATTTGTTCTTCAGATAATGTATTGCCTTCAATTTGTAAAGAAGAATGAATTGTTTTAATTCTATTCTGTTTACAAAGTTGAGGAGATTGTTTGCTGAGATAATTTGCATTCACTTCTCCAATTTTTTCTGAAATTGAACTTATCAGCTTTAGAATTTTTTGGGTTATGTCGTAAGGCGGTTTCATTGATGCTATCATTTGATACTATCAAAAGTAATTCTTTTTTACCAAGTGTCAAAATTATTGTTGTTAACGTTCTGGTACTACAGCGGGTTTGGCCTTTAATTAAGCCCATTCTTAGGATTTGCCACCCGAGCGATAGCGAACAGGCTAAGCAAATCATCCCAAATACAGAATAAACTTTCCATTAAGCCAATTGCCCAGATCCGCTGTAGTGGCTGTTATCCGGTCAGCTTTCTTGTCGTTCTTTTAGTGTTTGCGTCTCTAAAAACATTTTCAAAGTTGTCAATCTTTATTGTTTGAATATTTTAGGATTATTCCACCTGTCAAAAGTTGCAGTGTTGAAATGAGAGACAAATTATTAGGAGCAATTCCTTGTCTGAATAGCGGTCGTCCATTGCCTAAAATGACTGGTGCAATGCCAATACGATATTCGTCAAATAGGTTGTCTTTTATAAATGTCTCTGAAAGGTCTGCACTACCGAAAACATAAATATCCTTACCGCCTTCGGCTTTTAGTTTCTGAATTTCGTCAGAAGCATTTTCACTAATGATTCTCGTGTTATTCCATTCAGCAGATTTCAAAGTCTTTGAAAAAACAAGTTTAGGGATGCTATTCATCAGTTTAGCAACTTCTTGTTCCGTAGTTTCGGCTTCTGCCTTAGTCCAATAAGCAGCCATCCCTTCATATGTCACACGTCCAAACACCAAGTAGTCTGCAGATTTTAATTGTTCAATACTCAGTTTTTCAAGTTCCGGTCCCCAAACAACATTATGAAATGATAAGTCCCAATTTTGATTTCCTTCAAAATAACCGTCAAGAGTAATCACGTTCCACATTATAAGTTTTCTCATTCAGTTTCCTTTATTGTCAATTGTTGTGTCGTCCTTTAAGCTGCCGCATAACGTTCTGGTACTACAGCGGGTTTGGGACTAAATTAAGCCCATTCTTCGGATTTGCCACCCGAGCGATAGCGAATAGACGAAGTAAATCATCCCAAATACAAAATCAACTTCCCATTAAGCCTATTGCCCAAATCCGTTGTAGTAGCTGTTATGTGATGTTGCGACACGCAAAATAATTACGAAACCTTTCATTACTAACATTATAAGCTCTTTTTTTGTTGATAACTGTTTTTGGCTATTCTCGATATCGAAATTCTTTTTATTAAATTTGACTATAACAAAATATGTGATGTCGCATATTACTAAACAAATGCATTATGAGCAGTACTAAAAAGACCATAATTAAGTTTACAAGCAAACGAGTTTCTTTCGAGTATCTTTCAACAGTAACAAATTCTACTAATTCAAAAGAAA
>NZ_DASTTN010000060.1:0-2475 GCF_035760125.1 Flavobacterium sp. | reverse complement strand
TACCCAGTCTTGAATTGGAGCGTCTTTTGCTTGACACATTCTGAAAATATCGTTTGTTTCTACACTTTGTTCCATCAAAACAGTTCCGTTTGTATCGACAACACGAACAACTCCGTCCGCTTTCATTTGGAATGTTTTGTCATGAGAACCATACTCTTCGGCTTGTTGTGCCATCAATCCTACGTTTGGAACACTTCCCATTGTAGTTGGCACAAAAGCACCATGTTTTTTACAAAAATCGATAGTAGCAGTGTAAACACCAGCATAACATCTGTCTGGGATTATCGCTACAGTATCTTGTTGTTTTCCTTCTTTATTAAACATTTGCCCAGAAGTACGAATCATTGCAGGCATAGAAGCATCTACAATCACATCCGAAGGAACATGAAGATTGGTGATTCCTTTATCTGAATTTACCATTGCCAAAGCAGGTCCGTTTTCGATAGCTTGTGTAATTGCGGCTTCCACTTCGGCTTGTTGAGGATGTCCTGCAATTTTTGCATATACATCACCTAAACCGTTATTGGTATTGATGTTCAATTCTGAAAATAAAGCAGCGTATTTTTGAAATACATCAGCAAAATAAACTTCAACAATAGCACCAAATATAATAGGATCAGAAACTTTCATCATTGTTGCTTTCAAGTGAACTGAAAGCAAAATATTTTGTTCTTTGGCTTCTTTAATTGTTTTTGCAACAAAAGATTTCAAAGCATTCAAATGCATAACAGAACTGTCAATGATTTCTCCAGATTTCAAAGGAGTACTTGCTTTAAGAACGGTAGCAGTACCATCTTTGGCAACAAATTCTATTTTCACATCTGTGGCATCAGCCAAAGTAACTGATTGTTCACTTCCGTAAAAGTCACCGCTTTCCATAGAAGCTACGTGAGTTTTTGAATCAGAAGTCCAAGCACCCATAGAGTGTGGATTTGCTTTTGCATAATTTTTAACAGCTTTTGGAGCTCTACGGTCTGAATTTCCTTCACGTAAAACTGGATTTACAGCCGATCCTAAGATTTTAGAATATTTAGCTTTGATTGCTTTTTCTTCTTCGGTTTGTGGATCTTCCGGGAAATCAGGCAAAGCATAGCCGTGTGATTGTAATTCCGCAATAGCAGCTTTCAATTGTGGAATTGACGCTGACACATTCGGTAATTTTATGATGTTTGCTTCAGGAGTAGTTGCCAATTGGCCTAATTCCAATAAAGCATTTTTTGTTTTTTGATCTTCCTTTAAAAATTCTGAAAAATTCGAGATGATTCTTCCGGCAAGCGAAATGTCTCTTGTCTCAATTTCGATATCAGAAGTAGCAGTAAATGCTTGAACAATTGGTAAGAAAGAATAGGTTGCCAATAAAGGAGCCTCATCTGTAAGTGTGTAAAAAATTTTAGCTTTTGATGTCATTTTTTTATTTTTTTAATCTAAATCACAATTAATTTAAGGCCTTATTAAGAATTACATCGTTTGAGATAAGGCGGGCAAAGATATGAAATGCTCTTGTAATAGAGATTTTATTTGTATATAAAAAATTAAATTTAAAGAGTTATTCTGTGATATTTTGAATTTGATATTTTTACTGCCGTTTGATTTCTAAATTACGATTTTTAGCACCACAAATTTATCAAAAAAAAAGTCCCAATCGCGATTTTCATCGGTTGGGACTTTTTTATCATTAAAGAAATAGCGTAAACTATCTTCTTTTGTCTCTAATCTTAGCTTTTTTACCAGTAAGTTGTCTGAAGTAGAAAATTCTAGCTCTACGTACAGCACCTTTCTTGTTGATTTCAATTTTTTGCAAAGCTGGCAAGTTTACTGGGAAGATACGCTCAACTCCAATTGCACCTGACATTTTACGAATTGTAAAAGTTTCTGTGTTAGCAGAACCTCTTCTTTGAATTACAACACCTTTAAAAAACTGTGTTCTTGTTTTTTCACCCTCTTTAATTTCGTAGTAAACTGTGATTGTGTCTCCAGCTCCGAATACAGGGAAATCTTTTCTTGTTACGAATTCGTCTTGAACGAATTTCATTAAATCTGCCATGATAATTTTTTTAATTATGGTTTAATCAAACCAACATTCGCGGACTTCGCCAGAGGTTGATTTAAATTTGGGTGCAAATGTAAAAAATAAATATGAATTGTGAATTATGAATTATGATTTTTTTTAATTGGTTCGCTTATTTGGGGAAAGTCGTAAAAAAAAAGAGCTTTATTATTAAAAACTCTTTTTGCGATTTGTATTGTTAGAATAAATTAAGGAACCATTTTTGCTTGTTTTACTTTCTTTATGATTTCTGCAATTTTCTCATCTGTTTTTACTTTAATATCACTGTATTTATTTATGCCTAACGAAGAAGTCAACGTTTTATCTCTTTTATCAAATAATTTATCAATTTCTTTATTACGATTTTCTTTTGATAAATTCTTTTCGTCCAGACCAAACAATTCCAATACTAATGTGCTGTTCGCGTT
>NZ_DASTTN010000059.1:0-17435 GCF_035760125.1 Flavobacterium sp. | reverse complement strand
TATTTCACTAGTGATTCAATATACGAAAAGGATTATGACGAAATAATAAAATTATCAGAGCATTCTATTAGCTTATTTCCGTTTGATTTGAGACAGATGAATTACCTAGGATATATTTATCATTTAAAAGGGGATAATGTTGCCGCCAAAAAAATGTCAAACCGATTTCAGAATATCTTGGAAGCAATATTATCATCTGGAAATGGAGAGAAATGTGAAACGGGGATGCACGTAATCTCGGTTAGTCATGAATATGTTTTTTTGAATATGTTTCGATTGGAATCTATTTCCCAAAGTTTAGTGGGAAATTGTGATTATTTAGCTTTTGAAAAAGGAAAGTACAAGATAGATGGGGTGTATTTTAATATTCAAAAAATGTTAGAAAACGAAAGTGAACATTTAAAATGAAATCGTTGCACAAAAATTTGTATAACGGAAGATTTAATAGAATTTCATTTTAATCACTATATTTGATTTTTACAAATTCATTCCCAATGAAATCAAAATCAATAGAAGAGTTCTACCAAGAAATTTCTGGAGACTCCGGTGCGGAACCGAATTCATTATTGCCTAATGGTATCCAAAAAGAAATTGGACATTTCAATGTTTTTAATATCAAAGAACTTTATGAAAGGTTAAAGGAAAAGTCTTTTATGCCTTATGACAGAAGAGCCTATTATAAAATAAGCTTGATACGTGGGAAAAATAGAGTAGAGTATGCAGACCGAATAATTGAGATTGAAGAGAATGCACTTCTATTTGCCACACCAAAAATTCCTTATAATTATGTTCCTTTAGATACTCAGCAGTCTGGTCATTTTTGTGTTTTTACTGGTGAGTTTTTGACTAAGGACAAAAGCGGAATCGACTTGGATAAACTGCCTATTTTTCAAACAGATGGCTATCCAGTTTTTCAGTTGACGGAAGCTGATGCCATTGCGGTTGATTTGATTTTCAAAAAGATACATCAGGAAATCAATTCGGATTATGTGTATAAATATGATTTGATTCGGAACTATGTAGCGGAGCTGATTCATTTTGGACAAAAACTGCAACCCGTGACGGCTTTGTATTCTAAGCACAATTCGGCTGCTAGAGTTTCTTCCTTATTTGTGGAATTACTCGAAAGACAATTCCCGATTGAATCGCCTCGACAACGCTTGGAATTGAAATCCGCGAAAGATTTTGCAGCACGTTTATCCATTCATGTCAATCACCTTAATAAAGTTTTAAAAGAGAATACAGGGAAGACCACCACCGAATTAATCAGCGACCGATTGATTCATGAAGCCAAGATTCTATTGAAAGAAACGGATTGGAACATTTCGGAAATCGCCTATTCACTCGGTTTTGAAGAGTTGGCGCATTTCTCTAATTTTTTCAAAAAACAAACTGCGTTGACTCCTATAGCTTTTCGAGTTTAAAAATGCTGATTTGAATTTCGCAAACACTAGATTGATATTTGCAACTGCAGAACTTTACATCTGAGCTAATTTTGTCTTATTAATTTAAAACAATATTTAAGATGGAAATTAGAAACAATAAAATAGCATTAGTTACAGGAGGAAGCCGCGGATTAGGAAAAGACATGGCTCTGAATCTTGCCAAAAAAGGCCTTGATCTTGTACTAACTTACAATAGTAAAAAGGAAGAAGCGGACAGTGTTGTAAATGAAATCGAAAAATTGGGGCAAAAAGCAGTCGCTATTCAATTGAATGTTGCTGAGGTAAGTAGTTTTGATTTGTTTTTTCAAAAGGTTGAAATTGCTTTGAAAGACACATTCGGAACTGATAGAATCGACTTTTTGATTAACAATGCGGGAGTTGGCCTTCACGAAAGTTTTTCGACAACGACAGCAGATCAATTTGATAATTTGATTAATATCCAATTCAAAGGTCCTTTTTTCCTGACTCAAAAAGCATTAGACGTTATGAATGATGGCGGTGGAATTGTGAATATTTCATCAGGATTGACCCGTTTTTCATTTCCGGGATATGCCGCTTATGCGAGTATGAAAGGAGCGATGGAAACATTGACCAAATATCAGGCAAAAGAATTGGGAGCGAGAAAAATCAGAGTGAATATTGTTGCGCCTGGCGCTATTGAAACCGATTTTGGTGGAGGAGCAGTTCGCGATAACGAACAGTTAAATCAACAGATTGCTTCGGTAACCGCATTAGGAAGAGTAGGTTTGCCCGATGATATTGGAAGTGTAGTTGCTTTTTTATGTACCGATGATGCCAAATGGGTAAATGGTCAACGCATTGAAGTTTCGGGAGGAATGAATTTGTAACTTGGGTTATCGTTTTAAAAACAAAAAAGAAGCTTAAAAAGCTTCTTTTTTGTTTCAAGTTGCAACGACTGTAACTCAATCCGAAGTATTTACACTTGCAGCAGTCGTATTACCGAAGATTCAAGTTACAGATTCGGTTGTTGCAATTTTTACATTTTCTTCAATCCTTTCATATCGGCATTTGTCGCTTCCTTGATGCTGATGGCAACTCCACCCCCTGGGGCGATGTATTGTTTCAAAACGGTTTTTGGCGTCACAATGACTTTAGAAACAGTGTAACTTTGCGGTTTTAGGTTCCAGCTAGCATCTTCGGCATCGGCATAAATCGTGGCGATGTAATTTTTTCCTGCAGGCAGGTAATCAAAAGGAATGGTTGCTGTTCTTGCATTTTCGTCGGTGATTCCACCCACGAACCAAGCATTTTTACCTTTTGCTTTGCGAGCTATAGTGATATAATCTCCAGGTTCAGCTTCGAGGATGTAACTGTTGTCCCAGTCTGTGACCACGTCTTTGATGAACTGAAAAGCATCCGGAAAACGATTGTAGTTGTCCGGAATGTCGGCAGCCATCTGCAACGGACTGTACATGGTTACATAATACGCCAATTGTTTGACCAAAGTGGTATTCACGCGTTGGTTACCTCCAGTTTTGTAATAGGTAAGGTCCGTCTGGAAAATACCCGGAGTATAATCCATTGGTCCGCCCATCAAACGGGTAAAAGGCAAAATGGTGGTGTGCTCGGGATTCAGTCCTCCCATAGCTTCAAACTCAGTACCCCTTGCAGATTCTTGTGCTACCCAGTTTGGATAGGTACGGTTTAATCCGGTAGGGCGAACGGCTTCGTGACTGTCAATCATGATTTTATAATCGGCGGCTCGCTCGGCCACGTGTATGTAATGGTTGACCATCCATTGTCCGTCATGATGTTCACCTCGCGGAATAATCTGTCCCACGTAACCTGTTTTTACGGCATCATATCCATTGGTATTCATGAACTCAAAAGCTCGATCCAAACGACGTTCATAATTGGTTGCATCTCCTGAAGTCTCATGGTGCATGATAATCTTTACCCCTTTTGCGGCAGCGTACTCGTGAACGGCTTTGACATCAAAATCTGGATAAGCTGTCACAAAATCAAAAACTTCTTCTTTCCAATTGCCAATCCAGTCTTCCCAGCCAATGTTCCAACCTTCGATAAGGATAGCGTCAAAACCATTTGCGGAAGCGAAATCAATATATTCCTTGGCATGTTCTGTTGTTGCTCCATGTTTGCCATTTGGCGTAAGCTTGCTGAAATCTTGGTTTAATTTTACGTTGTTTTCCACTCCGTATGCCCAAGTACTTTTCCCCGCCACGAAATATTCCCACCAAATCCCGATGTATTTCGTTGGTTTTATCCAAGAAACATCTTTGTAGCTAGTGGGTTCGTTGAGGTTTAGGATTAATTTGGAAGCTAGTATTTCGGTGGCTTTATCGCTTACGACAATCGTTCTCCAAGGAGTTTGGGTATCGGTTTGCATATATCCTTTATTACCGACTGTATCTGGAGTAAGATGGCTACTCATTTTGAAAGTAGTTGCATCCACATTCAGGGACATGGCAGGATAATTAATCAATGCAGCTTCATGGATGTTGATGTACAATCCATCATCGGATTTCATCATCGAAGGGGTCTGTACGGCAAGCCCTTGAATAGGCTGTTGCGCACTGATAAAAGGAGTTGCTTTTTTCATCAACGAAGGAATCTCCGATATTTTTGAAGTGGTGTAGGCATATTCATTGGTGTCATAATCTCCCGGAATCCAGAAAATTTTGTGGTTGCCGGCCAATTGAAATTCGGTGTGTTCCTCTTTGATAATAAAATATTTCAAATTGTCCTGTTTTGGGAACTCATATCGGAAACCCAATCCGTCGTTGAACAGACGGAAGCGAATACGGATGTAACGGTTATTATTTTTGGCCTGTGCCAAAGTAATCATCAATTCGTTGTAATTATTTCGAATGGTTTTTTCCTCACCCATTACAGGATTCCAAGATTCATCCACCGATTTTTGGGCAGTGTTGGTAATGGCAAAACCGTCCATAAACGAAGGGGCGTCTTTGATCTCGAGTCCCAAAGTGCTGGGCTTGATTACCGGTTTTCCCTTGTAGGACAATTGGTAGGAGGGAACCCCATTTGCGGCAAGCTCAAATTTGAGGACAAGATTTTTATTGGGTGAATTTATTTCTTGCGCCTGTACCAAAAATGGAGCAAAGCAAATTAAGAGAAATAACGCATGGAGAAGGTTTTTCATAGGTTTAAAAATCATTTTTTTTTGGTTTTTAAAAATTAAAGCAAAGACGCACAAAGGCAAATAGTTTCGAAGTATTAAAAATTTAAACAAACCATACAATTAATTGTAAACAAAAAGCTATATGAATTAAATTTTTGATGCCTTTGTGGCTTTACAGTAAGATTATAAGGGTGGAAATTGTCTCAATTCAGCTCCTTTTCGATCTGGATTTTCGTCTGGAAAGGAGGAGCTTGATTGGACAGAATTATATATAGTTATAACAATAATAACTATAAGAAAACTAATTGCGGGCTAATTTTTCAATACCATATATTGATACGGTTGTAAGGTGATTTCGGAAGTTAGGGTTACTGAAGCTCCTCCAAAAGCATCTTTCCAAGCTATTTTTGAAAGTGGAGCAGGAACAATATACTTAACCGCAGAACTTGTCAAGTTGGAAAGAACTAACACTTTTTCGGTATTGGTTTCCATAGAGAATGCACTTACGGCATCACTGCTATATCCTTTAAAAGTTCCTCTTTTTATTGCATCGCTAGAATTTCTGAAAGCAATAATCTTCTTGTATTCTGCTAGCATATCCAAATCGACAGTACTCCAATCGATAGGAACATGAGAGAAATAATCGATTCTTTTTGCATAACCAACTTCTTGAGCATTGTAAATCATTGGTACCGATTTCATATATGCCGCTACTACAAAAGTAGCAATAGATCCTTGTTTACCACCAAATAATTCTAGTGGTGTACCATCAGATAAATTAACGTCATGATTTGAAGTGTATCTTACAATTCGTTGTGAGTTGTCATAATTGGTAGCATATTCAGCGGCATTCGCATCTTGTATAGAAGTCGCAGGTTTTCCTTCGCTGAATACTTTTTTCAAAGCACCAAAGTAACCAAAGCCAAAAGTATAATCAAAACCAGCAACAAAATGAGTCACTTTTGATCCCTCAGCAAGCATTAGGAAGTTTTGGTTTTTAATTTTTCGTAAAGAAGTATTGGCATCCGTCCAAAAATTTTGAGGTACATTATCAGCATAATCACAACGGAAACCGTCAATGTTTGCGGTGTAAACCCAATACGACATGGCATCAATCATTTCTTTTTTCATTTCAGTATTGGTGTAATCCAATTGGGCTACATCATTAAATCCTGGAGGGGAAGCAATATTTCCTTTATCATCTTTTTGATACCAATCTGGGTGAGCGGTTATCCAAGCATTGTCCCAAGAAGTATGGTTTGCAACCCAGTCCAATATTACTCCTATGTTTTTTTTATGAGCCTCATCTACCAAAGTGCGTAAGTCTTCCAGTGTTCCAAATTCAGTACTTACTGCTTTATAATCCTTAACACAATATGGAGAATTTACTGATTTTACGGCACCTATAGGATAAATCGGCATTAGATAAATAACGTTAACACCAAGTTCTTGGATATAAGTTAGCTTTTCCTGAACACCTTTTAATTTCCCTGCCTCACTAAAAGCACGAAGGTTTACTTGATAAATTACGGCATCCTCTTTTTTGGGCATTTTTTCAAACCTTGTTCCATATTGTGGATAAGCCGGAGCCGGTGTTGACTCATTATCCGATGTACTGCAGGATGCCAATACTGAAGAAAAGATAAGTGCAAAAACGATGTTTATATATAGTTTCATACGTAGTTAATATTTGTTTTTTAATGGAATATGGTATCGCCAGATCTTCATTGGTGTTTATCTCATCGGTCACTATTTTGTTTTTGTATTCGATGATTTTCAATTGCGACAACTACTATTATGGCGATTTCATTTGTTTTATTTTTTAATAATAATAAGATTCAGCTTAGAAATGGTTACATCCCTCCTTCTTTGATAAAGAGGGATGCTTTTAAATCAACTAATTAATTAAACCATTTTTATTTTGAAACGAATATCTATTTATTAGAGTTTTGTAACGGAATAAGTAGCAGTTGCAGGATAGCCATTAAGAGCCGGATTGACATCATTTATGGTAAATGTGATTTCATAAGTGCCAGCTTCTCCAACGTAATGGGCACCTTGATTGTCTAAGTACATTATTCCTTCGTCATTATTTTTTGCACCGTAGTTTATCGTCCAAGTATTGTTAAGTCTGAATTTTACATTTCCAGGAACTAAGTTGGCTGTAACTTTCCAAACCTTATTTACATGATCGTAGGACATCGGTGTACTGTTATCCCAGCTTCCTACCGTTGCATCACCAACAATTCCCCAAGCATAAGGAATGGAACTCCATTTTAGGGTATTTAGATTTATGGTCATTTGATATGAACCTTCTCCTGGCATTTGGAAATCAGTGTCGCTCATGTTTTTTAAATCAAAATTAGAAGCTCCTGCTCCATAAAATTGAGCCCAATTTCTTTCTTGATTTAATTTGAATCCCAAACCAGCTGCAGCAGGAATGGTAACATATCCCTGAAAGATTCCTGCGCTGATGGCAGGAAAGGCCGCAGCAGTATCAACGTTCCAACCTTGATAACTTCCAGGCATGAATATGTCACCAGTAACGACAGCTTTTTCATACGGGGTAACGTTTAAAACAATGGGATCAGAATAAATGGTATGATCCATATAGGATTCTACTCGAACAGCAATTTTTCCGGCAACATCAATAGGTAAACCCAGTTTGATGGCCATTTTATTAAGTTCTGTTCCTAAAAATGATTTACTCAAAACATCTTCTCCTACCACAACACGGATGGCGGTACTCCAGGCTTTTTCTCCAGAAGTGTTTGCGGGAATATCAAATTGTAAAGCATAGGTAACAGGAGCTTGAATAGGATAAACGACAGCAGGCCAAGAAATAGCAACTACAGATTCGGATGCATTATCATCAGAAATTATTATAGTATTTGTTGAAGCCTGTACAGCCGAAGGAAAGCTAACTTCCTGTAAAGTGGTTAGTTCGGCAGACTCTTCACAGGATGCGCCAAAGAGAGCAACAGCGCAAAGTACGAGTAACTTGTATATATTTTTTTTCATGTGAGTTCTTTTTTAGTAACCTGGATTTTGTTTTAAACCTGGATTTGCATCAAGTGCAGCAGTAGGAATCGGGAACAATTTTCTAAACGATTGTGAAGCACCTCTAAATTCATTTGGCAATAAAAAGGTATCAAAACGAATCATGTCTTGTCTTCTGTGTCCTTCCCAGCTCAACTCAAATCCTCTTTCATCATAGATATCATTAAGAGTCGGATTTGCTGCAAGAACACTAAGTCCTGCACGTTGTCTAATGGCATCTACAAATGGTTTTGCAGCTCCTGCATTGCCAAGACGAACCTGACATTCGGCAGTCATCAGCATAATATCGGCGTATCTGAAAATCGGAAAATCATTAGAAGCTCCACCACCAGTATTTAATCCTGCTGGGAAAAACTTAGTGTTGCGAACACCCGCTTGTGGTGGCGCTCCAGGATTATCCAATGAACCTATTTCAAGAGTATAATTTACGCCTCCTGGTTGTTCTCCTATCAGATATTGTTTTTTACGAATATCGGTATCTTCGTATTTCAGGAAATAATCTTTTGGAACAACAGTTCCGTTCCATCCATTGTATCCAAATAAAGCATAAGCATGGGATCCGCTAAGGCTACGAACCGTAAAAATATTACGGGAAACCACATCAACAGTAGTATAAATGGATAATATAGTTTCATCATCCGGAAGTACATCCCCAAACAATTCATAATATTTATTACCCAATGGACTAGAAGCATTGGCGCTTCCGGAATGAAGAGAATAACCTGCTTGATTTAATTTTTCACAAACAGCAAGACATTCAGCCCATTTTGGGGTTCCAGTATAAACTCCTGCATTCAAATATACTTTGGCCAATAATGTATAACCTGCCCATTTGTTGAAACGACCATAGTAGTTTCCTCCTTTGGTGCCCGATAGCAATTCTACATTATCGTTTAATTCCTTAACGATAAAATCATAAACAACTTTACGACTCGCTTGTGGAATTTTATCTACCGTAATATCATTTTTGGTAAAGAAAGGAACATCTCCGTAATCGTCGATCAATAAATAATAGAAAAAGGCTCTCAATACTTTGGCTTCGGCAATTTTTGAAGCATCTGCATTTGATTTTTCCAATAGATCTACCGCTAGGTTGGCATTAAATACAGATTTGTATAACCAGTTCCAAGTGTTGCCCACAATAAAACTTGTTGGTAACCATTCGTGTTTGAACAATTGGGCAAAATCCAATTGCCAGTCTCCCGTATTTCTATGCGGAATTACTTGCTCATCACTACTCATTGAATTTAAGTCATACCAACCATTATCGGCACCGGCATATCCAACACCTCCCCAGTTACCTCCAATTTGAGCGTAAACACCAGCTAGGGCAACATCGGCGCCTTGAGGTGAACCGTAAAAATCCTCGGTAGGGTATTTATCATAGACATTTTCATCTAAATTGGTGCAGCTTGCAAATGATAAGAGGCATAAACTTCCTATCAATACTATATTTTTTATTTTCATTTTCTTTTACTATTTAAATTTAACACTTAAACCTAAACCAAAACTTCTGGTACGGGGGTAGATTCCTTTATCATTACCAAAGTTATCTCCAGTTCCGCTCAAATTGATTTCTGGATCCATTCCCGAATAATCAGTAAGTAACAGTAAGTTATTACCGGTAAGGGTAAGACGAAGTGATTCAATGTATTTAACTTCTTTGAAAAGAAAATTATAGCCTACAGTTATATTTTCAAATCGTATAAAATCACCATCTTCCAGCCATAAATCGGAAACGTATTGAGTAGTATATAATCCCAATGGAATAGAGCTTTCCAATACATTTGATTTACCGATGCTTTCTTGGTAACTTAAACTTTTGTTTAAACTGTTGTAGATTTTATTTCCACCTGAACCTCTCCAAAGCATTGATGCGTCAAGGTTTTTATATCTGAAAGTAGGATTGAAAGCAAATGTATAAGTAGGCAAGGCAGATCCTTCGTAAGCTCTATCAGGGCTTGTTGCTCCTTGGTCAATAATTCCATTTCCGTCGCGATCTAGTACGGTTTCGGCGTTTGCGTTATCTTTACCTGTATGTTCTAGCATATAAAAGGCTCCTACTGGTTTTCCTTTTACCAAGTAAGCATTTGGTGCGCCCCATCCTACATAATCTGTGTTTAGCGGTACTCCATCGATGCTTCCGCTTAAGTTTAAAACCTCATTTCTCATGAAAGAAACATTCCCTGTCAAAGTAAGCGTCGTGTTTTCGTTACGGATTAAATCATAACTTAAAGTTGTTTCTATCCCCTCATTTAAAATACTGCCCACATTGGCCATAACGGTATTGAATGGATATGGAGGCTGTGGAACAGTGTAATTAAACAATAAATTATCAGTAGTAGCCGTATAGGCATCAATAGAACCTCTAAGTTTATTTTCCAAAATGGCAAAATCAAGACCGATATTGGTTTGTTTTTTGCTTTCCCATTTCAAATCTGGGTTGGCATTTTGAATGATACCATAGTTAGTGATTTGGGAACCTCCAAAATAAGTAACACCTGAACCTCCCACTAAAGAAAGTGATTTTTGTGGTTCCAGACCTTGTTGATTACCAGTTTCTCCGTATCCTCCACGTAATTTCAATTCGTTAAAGAGGGTTTGATTGGCCATAAAAGATTCTTTATCAATTGACCATCCCAAAGATACGGATGGGAAATCTCCCCATTTATTATTTTCTCCAAATACCGAAGAACCATCCTTTCTTAAACTGGCAGTAAGTAGATAGCGGTTTAAATAGGTGTAGTTTATACGACTTAAAAACGAGATTAATGTTCTGTCATTTTTATAAGAACTAATATCACCTGGTTTCGTATTCGAAAAATCACCTAATTGCAGTGCATTATAAGTGGTAATGTCATTTATAAAACCTCTTGCTTGAGCATAGTTGCCTTGATAGGTTTGATTTTGCCATTCATACAAAGCCAATACATCAAGGGTATGGTTACCCAATGTTTTTTTATAGTTAATACTGATGTCCATTAACCTTTCGTTTTGTTTTTCATTTTTGATATTGGCAAAACCTTTTTGGTCAATCGCATTCGCATCTGTTGATTC
The DNA here is from genome assembly GCF_035760125.1 of Flavobacterium sp. Taxonomy (GTDB): domain Bacteria; phylum Bacteroidota; class Bacteroidia; order Flavobacteriales; family Flavobacteriaceae; genus Flavobacterium. The sequence goes on along the minus strand of NZ_DASTTN010000059.1, from coordinate 6,752 downwards.
TTCCGGAAGATAAAAACCATACATATTATTTGTTTTTCTCCAGCTTCCAAACCATCCTGCAGTCACACCATCTATGATGGTAAAATCAGCTTTTAAACTACCAAATAAATTGTTGTTTTCACCTTCACTGGTAGTAGTTTCTGCAGCAGCATACGGATTTAAATAATGGAACACATTTGGGTCTGAAAAATACGTGCCATCTGTGTTGAAAATGGGATTGGTGGGGCTTACAAAATAAGAGTTCGTGATCAAATTTGAAGTAAAAGCAGGTGTTCCGATGGTTGCCATACTATTAGTAGTATTGATAATTCCGCTATTCAAATTAAAAGTCAATTTTAATTTATCATCCATCGCGAGTTGAGTGGCTTGGATACGTCCGATGTATTTATCACTTTTTGAATTAATTACTACACCTTCCTGTAAAATTGCACTAATGGAAGCTCTATAATTAAATTTATCAGTACCGCCTCCAAAGGCCAAAGCATGGGTTTGAGTAAGTCCTCTTTGGGTTAAAATATCAAACCAATCGGTACTTGAACCGTGATTTGCCGAAGCAGGCACACCTACCAATTGGGCTTGTTGCCACCATTGGTCAGCGTTAAGTACATCAAGAGGATTTGGAATGTAATCTACTGCGGTTGTTCCAGTGTATTCTACAGTTGTTTTCCCTTCTTTACTCTTTTTTGTACTTACAAGAATTACTCCAGCAGCACCTCTAGATCCATATACTGCAGATGCCGAAGCATCTTTCAATACATCTATAGAAGCAATTTCACTAGGTGGTATTTGGTTTAATAAATCAAGGTTTCCTTGTACACCATCAATAACTACTAATGGATCACTTCCTCCAATTAATGAAGTTAATCCTCGAATTCTAATGCTTGGCGTAGATCCAGGTTCGCTTCCTATTTGGTTGATATTTACACCAGCCATTTTGCCTGAAATCAGTTGCAAAGGGTTTACAATTGCACCTTGATTCATGTTTTTTGCAGAGATAGATGACACAGCACCTGTAATGTCTTTTTTGGACATTGAACCATATCCAACTAAAACCACTTCTTTTAGGCTTGTGGTTTCAGGCTCTAGTTGTATTGTAGGATTTGGCTGATTGGCCAAAAACACTTTTGTGACATAGCCCATATAGGTAACAACCAGCATAGCTGAATTGCTTTGGACAGTAATTTCAAAACTCCCGTCGAAGCCCGTCACTACACTGTTTTTTGTATTTTGCTCAGTAACGGTAGCACCAGCCATTGGCATTCGATTCTCGTCAACCACTTTTCCTTTTGCAGTTTGCTGGAGGAAGGGCAAAATTTCGGGTATAGTGAAAGTAGGCTTTTTGAGCATAATTTGGGTGTCCCTGACTATAATCTCAGTTGGAACACCTTTAAAAAGATAATCCAATACGACCGTTATGTTCTGGTTTTTTACGTGAATAGACACCACACGATCTAAATCGATATCGTCTAATTTGTAAATAAATTTGAAGTCTGTTTTTTGTTCAATGGTTTCAATAACCTTTTCCACAGTGGTATTGTTTAATTCTAGGCTAACTTTTGTTTTTTGGGCATAAGAGTCGGCTCGGGAATTAAAAATGGCTACTAAAAGTAAAAGTGTAGTTAGTTTCAATTTCAGGTCAATTTTGAACAACGAAAATTGCATTCCGTCATTCTTTGATTTTTTTTTCATAATTTTGTTAATTGATTGTATTTAATCTGTTAGGTTCAATCACTTATTCAATCGGAAATTGTTCGCAGCTCTTTCCGATTTTTTTATTCCATAATATTCAATTCATCATTTTTCATTTGGTTTTTAAGGGTTATTTAATAGTTATTACTTTGTTTTTGGTTGTATATTCGAAGCCATACACGTCTTCGAAGTAAGTCAATACTTTTTCTATAGGTTTGTCTCCAAAACTGGCATTGAATTTTTCATCAGCCAATTTGTTATTTTTAATTATGATGGTGACATCATAGCGTCTTTCCAGTTTTTTACAGATATTTTTAAAGCTCATATCACGAAACATTAATCCTCCATTCATCCAAGAGGTATACATATCAGTGTTGACTTCTTTGGTATTGATATGGTTATTGTTTCTATTGAAACTTCCCTTGTAGCCTGGTTTTAGAATGGTGTTTTTATCAGCATTAAATTCTTCGTTCGCAGTATACATTCCTACTGAACCTTCTACCAGAACAACATCGGTTAAATCATCTTCCGGATAACTGGAAACATTAAAGTGAGTTCCTAAAACACGAATATTCAATTTATCGGCATTGACAACAAAAGGATGTTTTTTATCTTTTGCAACATCAAAAAAGGCTTCTCCATCAAGAAAAACTTGTCTGTTCTGACCAGCAATGAATTTTACAGGATATTTTAAAGTAGTACCTGAATTTAAATGTACAATGGTTCCATCGGACAATTGCAATTCAAATCTTTTACCATTCGGTATTTTCAAAGTATTGTATACCAGCTTTTCTATAGATGTTTCTGTATCGTAAGCAATTTTGTTTCCGTTTTGGTTTCCGACAACATTTCCATTAGCATCAGTAACCTGACTTTTTTTGCCTTCTGAAATAACTTGAATTTCTCCATTTTCCAGTTGTAAGGTGATTTCATTACTGTTGATGACAGGATTGCTTTTTGGTACGGTAACACTGTTTTTGTAGGTAAGACCAATTGATAACAAGACAACAACAGAGGCGGCGATAGCTATGTATTTCTTGAAAGGGAATTTTCTTGGTTCCACTTCCATTTCTTTAGTCTCTTGGGCTTGAACTAAAATCTTGGAGAAAATTTGGTCAGCAGTATTTTTATCCATTTCTGGAGTTTCGCCCAATAAGGCTTTTACCTCTTCAACGGTTGGGAAATCGGAGGTGAGGTTGTTTTTTCTACAATAGTCAATCACTTCATCCGTTTCGTCAGCGGTGCATTGGTTTAAAATAAACTTATGAAGTAATTTTTTTATTTCCGAATTTTCATTCATCGTGAATAGTTTTTTGTTAACTCTTTATATAATACAGTTGAAAGGCAGTTGACTACTACTCAAACGTTGTAAATTTTTTAATTTTAACATAATAAAACATTAAAAATAAATTAATATACTGATTTTCAATATATTATAAATAAAAAACCTTTTGAATTAAAAGCAAAAAAAATCACTCGCAAGGAGTGATTGTGGTGCAAATGGAATTTAAATTTAGGTGAATTCATCATGAACCTGAAAAAAGACTCGCATGGATTCGAGTGCTTTGCTCATTTGATTCTTGACGGTATTGACCGAAATTCCTAGTTCTTGACTTATTTCTTCGTATGTTTTGCCCTCTTTTCTTGACATTTTAAAAATACGCTTTCGTTTGGGTGGAAGTTGTTTTATGGCCTGCTTTTTTAGTTTTTTGCAATCTGCTTCGCGAATGGAATAATCTCCTTCTACATGTGATTTCTCACTGGTGTAAAAAACTTCCTCTTTCAACAGCACATCATTTGCAGCTTTATTCAAAAGATTAAAAGCTTGGTTTCTGGCAATGGTAAAAAGATAGGATTTGAATGATTGTTCCAGATTTAAATTTTCTCGATGCAACCAAATCTTCAAAAAAACATCTTGTACATTTTCCTCTGCAAGTTCTTTTGATTTCAACAGACTTATGCTATAGCCATAGATGTCTTGGTAATAGAAATCATATAGTTTACGAAAAGCTTTTTCGTTACTATTTTTGAGTTCACTTACCAACAATTGTTCGCTATGGTCTTTTGTTGTTGACATTGATTTAGTAACCCTTTAATTTTTTGGGATTATAATAAGGATATTCTTAATTTAAAGCAGGCATAAGCTTTAATAATAAGCAAATATATAAAAATATTATTCGCAACAACATTTTAATAAAAATGTGTTTTTTGATTTTTGTGAAAAAGGCAAAAAGGTTTAAAGATAATGTTTACAGTGTTTTAGGTATCTATTAGAAAAACTGTTTGATTTGTTATTAAACTAATAAGATTCATAGAGAATTAACTATTTTGCTATTGTTTCTTAATGAATCTTGAATTTGTTAATAGTTTTTTTAAAAAATAATGACTGTGAATTTTTATCGTGTCACTTCTTCAATCAAATAAAAAATAGATTTAAAATCAATGCCACTCATTTTTTCCAGACCAATTTCGCAGGTTCTACTGGTGGAGTAACCTTCACTACAATTGGTAGGAATTTGTGCTTTTAATTCACGCAATCCGTGTTCATTCAATTCAGGAATAAGGAAACCTCTGTCTCCGGCAAAACCACAACAATTGCTATCAATAAGGGTAACTTTATCGGCACACATTTTAGACAAAGCAACCAATTGTTCTGTTTTTCCAATTTTTTTAACAGAGCAAACAGGGAAAACCGCTACTGTATCTTTTTTGTTTTTTACAACCAATTGTGGCATCACGTAATCCAACATAAATTCGATGGGATCTACAATTTTTAGTGTTTTGGAAAACTCTTCTTTCGAATGGTAAAAACACGGACTCATGTCATACAAAACGGTATATTTTCCGTTTTCCGAAGCTTTCAAAAGAGCTGTTTCCAATGCTTCGGATTGTAAGTGATTAGCTTCAGCAAAACCTTTGCTCGAAAAAGGCATACCACAACAATGGTTATCCATCGATTCGGGATAGATTATAGTAAACCCGGCACGAACCAATAATTGATGTGTCAGTTCGGTCAATTGAAGATCATCAGAGTCTTGAAAACGATTTTTCCCCATGCTTCTGTTAATGCAAGAAGGAAAGTAAACGACTTTTAAATCAGCGGTTGTATTCATTGCTTTTTAATTAAAAAAATAATCTGTGAATCTGCGGTTAATTTTTTGCGTTAATTTTATTGGCGCCTTTTGGTATTTCTGGAATCCATTTCGGAACTTTTCCAAAGGTGATAAAATGGGAGACATTGGATAATGCTGTCATGATGGTAGTTCCAAGAATGGCGTGAAAAAAGGAAACAATTTTCAATCCAGTTCTCATAATCGAAGTGGTTCCTGCCATGTGTGATCCAATGTATGCAGCTACTTTTTTATTGCCCGAATCCAATTGGGCGGCACGCCAGGTTTTTACAAATTTTCCGGTATCGATATGCACGGGACACGCCAAGGCACAAAGCCCGTCTGTGGCACAGGTTTCATCCAGCTGATAGGTAACATCTTTTCGGATGTCTGCCAATCGTTGTGGATCTTCATTTGTACTTTCCAATCTACTTATTTCTCTAGCAATCACAATACGTTGACGAGGTGACAAAGTTAATCCTTCGGATACGCAATGAGGTTCACAAAAACCACACTCCATACATTTGTCAACAATGTCGTTGCATTCGGGAAGCGGTTTTAAATTTTTGAGATGTGCTTTGGGGTCGGGATTGATTAATACGTCTGGATTTATTTTATTATTAGGGTCAAAAATCTTTTTGATGCGTTTCATGATTTCATAAGCAGTAGCTCCCCATTCTTTTTCCACAAAAGGAGCCATGTTCCGACCCGTTCCGTGTTCGGCTTTCAAAGACCCGTTAAAGCGATCGACCACCAAAATAGCCAATTCGGACATTAATTTTTCGTAACGATCCACTTCGGCTTGGTTCGAGAAGTCTTGAGAAAAAACAAAATGCAGATTTCCTTCCAAGGCATGGCCAAATAAAACCGCATCGTGGTATTCAAATTTTTTAAACAAATTTTTCAATTCCAAACAAGCATCGGCCAGTTGTGATAAAGGGAAAGCAACGTCTTCTATGATTACCGTTGTTCCGTTTTTTCGCAGTCCGCCAACTGTTGGCAACAACCCTTTTCGGGCTTTCCAATTAAAATAATATTGTTTTGGATCACTCGTAAATTCATAGTCTGTATAAGTCGGAATGGATTGAATTTGCAATCTAATTTGTTCTTGTTTTTGTTTTAAAACAACCAAATCATTGTCTCGGCATTCCACCAATAAAGCACAAGCCGATTCGGGTAAAGTTTTGAAATAATCGGGGGCATCATCGTCATTTTCGACAGATCGAATGGATTCTCTGTCCAATAATTCTACTGCTGCAACAGGACTTGATTTCAGTAAAATGGTAGCATTACATGCATCTTGAATTGTATGGAAGAAGATCAAAGAACAAGATTTATATTTTTCGTCTATAACAGTTTTGAAAGTCACATTCGAAATAAAAGCCAAAGTTCCTTCAGATCCCACCATTAAATGCTTGATGATGTCTATAGGATCTTGATAATCGACTAAAGCATTGATGCTATAACCGGTTGTATTTTTTATCTTGAATTTATTTTTTATTTGGTTATAAAGTGTTTCGTCGCTTTTGATTGTATCTCTTAAACTTTCAATTTCTTGAATTAAAGCAGATTGACTTTTCTTGAAAGCTGTAATACTTTGTGAATCTGCAGTGTCTAGAATAGTTCCGTCATGCAATATAATTCTAATATCGGCTATGGTTTGATATGAGTTTTGCGCTGTGCCGCAACACATTCCGCTGGCATTATTGGCCACTATACCGCCAATCATGCAAGTGCCAATAGAGGCCGGATCAGGTCCAATCTTCAAGCCATGCGGTGCCAGAAAAATATTGGCTCTAGCTCCAATAATACCAGGTTCGAGTTTTACTTTTTGATTGTTATCCAAGAGCTCAAAATCTTTCCAGCCGTGCGTCGCAACCACCAAAACCGAATCCGTAATGGCTTGGCCCGACAAACTGGTTCCTGCAGCCCTAAAAGTCAAAGCAATGTCAA
>NZ_DASTTN010000058.1:0-2657 GCF_035760125.1 Flavobacterium sp. | reverse complement strand
GCTTTATCTTCTTTTGCAGTGGGTGTTTTTGTTAAAGATTCTATGGTACCGATGGTTGTGATTATGACTTGTACCACGATTATTGCCTTTATTATTTTGAATATTGGCAAAAGAAAAATCAAGCAAACTATTGTGAATTCTGGGGATGAGGAAATTATGATGGGGCATTAATTTACACCAATTATTGATTCACTTTATGGGCACTGATTACTTCGTTAGTTCGCTTTCGGTCGTGTGTAAATCCGTGCTATTAGATTTTTTTTTTTAAAGCCTGCCAGTCAGATCCTTGTGTGTTGACTGGCAGGATTTTTTCAACTAAGTCAGAAAATGAGTATCGAATTTCATAAAAATAAGAGCAATCATTGTACATTAGCAATCAGTTTATATCGAGGAATTTTAAGAAACACAAATTATGAAACACTTTAAAAGCATCTTTTTATTTTTATGCATGACCCACTTTTTCTGTGCCAATGCCCAAGACAACGCACCTATTAAAGAATTTAATTTTGGTGCAAATGCTGATAAAAAATCAGGTACACTCATAAATAAAGCTGTTGCGTATACTAATGCTATCGGATACGGATTTGATTTACAATTCGATAAAAATGTAACATTTGAAGAAAAATCAATATCGGCTAAGAGTCCGTTCTATTTTTCGATGAAGCTTCCAGAAGGGAATTATAGTGTGGAGGTCGTTTTGGGCGGGAACAACAGCGGAATTACAACTGTAAAGGTGGAGTCCAGAAGATTGATGTTGCGAGAAATTAAAACTGCCGCAAAAGAAACTAAAACAGCACGTTTTGTGGTGAATGTCAGAAATCCGAAATTTGATGTGAACAGTACCATTAAACTTAAACCTGCTGAACTTAAGGGGCTGAATTGGGATGAGAAATTAACCTTGGAGTTTTTGGGGACATCAATTGTTCAAAGCATCAAAATTTATCCTATTTCAAAAATTAAAACCATTTATGTGGCTGGAGATTCTACCGTTATGGAACATGATTCGGAGCCGTGGGCATCTTGGACTCAGTTTTTTCCAAATTATTTGACGACAGATGTAGTGATGGCCAATTATGCTTGTTCAGGTTTGACGCTCCGTTCTTTTGAATCCGGATATCGATTAGAGAAAATTTTATACTTAATGGAACCAGGTGATTATCTTTTTATTGAGTTTGGCCACAATGACGAAAAAGCAACAGGAGATGGAAAAGAAGCTTCGGGAGTGTATACCGCTTTATTAAAGGATATTATTGTAAAAACCAGAAATAAAGGAGGTTCTCCAATATTGATAACTCCAATGCAAAGACGTTATTTTAATCCTAATGGGACTTTAAAGCCTACTCACGGCGAGTTTCCAGATGCAATGCGAAAAGTGGCTCAAGAGATGCAGGTTCCTTTGATAGATGCTACTAAAATGACAACTTCTTTATACCAAAGTTGGGGTAATGAACTTTCAAAAAAAGCATTTGTTTATTATCCAGACAACACCTTCCCCGGACAAATAGGTGCTTTGGCTGATAATACCCATTTTAATAGTTTTGGTGCCAATGAAGTGGCTCGATGTATAATACAGAATATTAAAAATGCAGGTTTGGATCTTGCTAAAAATATAAAACCTACAGTTCCTCATTATATTTTTAAAAACCCAAGCAAACCAAGTGATTGGACTCTGCCAATGAGCTCCCGAATTGAAATTACCAAACCTGATGGTGAATAAAAATTAGATTTGTAAGAATATTGTTATTGTAACGCCTTAAAATTATCTTATCTTAAAAAAAAGCTACTATACAAGTAGCTTTTTTTTTGTTATATAATCAGTAGTTATAGCTTTTATGACATTGAAAACGGGCACGAGCGGGACGCTCGCGCTCGCGGGGGAAAATGAAATTACAATGGTTCATTAAATTTGTTGTTTTACAGTATAAAAGATTTTATTATATGTGCAAAAAGCTACATTTTTTGTAAATAGACAGATTTTCCATTTACCATTACATCATACTGACCAGATTTTTCATTAATAGTTGTTTTGACATATTTTCCTTTGAAAACAATAACAGCACCATAAATTTTTCCATTGCTAACTGAATCAAAATCAAATACTAGTCTTTTGTTATCAGGGCTAATGCTCAGTTTGTAACTGTTAAAATCTGCGTTTTTAGCAAATTCTTGTTTTGTGTCAATGATTTTATCGTCGACATAAAAATTGACAACTTTTTCACTTAAGCTGATATCTGGATAATATTCATTAACTTTTTTAAGTAATTCATATTGTGCTGGAGATGCATTCTCAATTTTGGATGTAATAGTTTGTGAAAATGAAGCTACCGAAAACATAAAACCTAATATTAAAAGATACTTTTTCATAATGTTGATTTTTATTTGTTAAAGAAAGGTTTGAATTATTAAGCAATTTACGGATTATTTTTATGAAAAACTATAACTGCTTTATTTTTAAGTATTTATGTTTTTTTTAATCAAAATTTACTTCTTCTATCAAAATTATTCCTATCCAAATATATCGGGTATGTGTTTTTATTTTTTTAAGAATTTTAAGATTAATTCGTTTAATTTTTTAGGTTGTTCAAAAGGGACATAATGTGTTGCATTTGGAATAATTTCTATTTCTGAATCCTGTATCAACTCCTGTATTGATTTGG
>NZ_DASTTN010000057.1:0-7568 GCF_035760125.1 Flavobacterium sp. | reverse complement strand
CCAAATCCTTTTGGTTTGACTGATTGTACAAGACGTTTCAAACGTTCCTTTTCTTTTTTGTCTTCTATCTTTTGTGAAATAGAAACTCGGTCAGAAAACGGAACCAAAACAATAAATCTTCCGGCTAGGGAAAGCTCTGCGCTTATCCTCGGCCCTTTGGTCGATATTGGTTCTTTGACAACTTGCACCAAAACAGATTGATTAGCACTAATTACATCTGTAATCGTACCATTCTTATCTATTTCTTTTTCAAACTGAAAGTTTTTTAGGGAGAAATCTTTTAATTTACCTGCGCTTACAAGTTTTATGAATTTCAGCTGGGAAGCTAAGTTAGGCCCTAAATCGTGATAATGTAAAAAGGCGTCTTTTTCGAAGCCTACATTTACAAAAGCAGCATTAAGTCCAGCAACTGGTTTTCTTATTTTGGCAATAAAAATATCACCTACTTGAAAGTTGCTTTTCTCTTCTTCCTTGTGCAATTCAATTAGTTTTCCATCTTTTAATAAGGCAAAATCTACGAAATCAGAACTAGATCGAATGATTAATTCTTTATTCATTTGTAAATTTTTATCCGTACTTATTGGTTGTCGGTTGTCGGTTGTTAGTTGTTGGAAAATCCATCAACTATCAACTATCAACCATCAACTTTTCAGCAAGGATGGATTAAACAATAATTTAACAGGTATTGTACCCGGGAGGAATTATAGATTGCAGTTTTAAGAGTTTAGATTGCAGCTTTATACTATCTTCTGAAAACTTAATTCTGCGGACTATTCTTCCAAATTTCAATGAACTTAAAAAAGAAAAAAGTAGTTTAAAACTACTTTTTCTTTTTGTGACGGTTAGCTCTCGCTCTTTTTTTACGTTTGTGCGTTGCTACCTTATGTCTCTTTCTTTTTTTACCACTTGGCATATCTAATAGATTTTATGATTAATTAATAGTGTTATTTTGCTTCGTTGTTCACTTTTACACCTTCAACAAAAACTTTCGCAGGTTTGAATGCAGGAATGTTGTGTGCTGGAATTTTGATAGTGGTATTTTTGGAAATATTTCTTCCAGTTTTTTCAGCTCTTGTTTTAACGATAAAACTACCGAAACCTCTTAGGTAAACATTGTCACCAGTTTCAAGTGAGTTTTTTACTTCGTTCATAAAAGTCTCTACGGTTGCTTGCACATCCCCTTTTTCAAGACCTAATTTTTCTGAAATCTTCGCTACGATATCTGCTTTCGTCATTTTCTTTCCTTTTTATTATGTTGTAATAATTTTTTTGAGTTTGCAAATATATGAATTTAAAAAACAATAAATCAACCTAATTCGTTAAAATTTAATTACATAAACAATTACTTTTGTTTACAATTATTTTACAATGAAATTTCACAACACATTAATTAAGTGGTACTTACAAAACAAGCGCGATTTACCTTGGCGAAAAACCACCAATCCATACCCAATTTGGCTCTCCGAAATTATGCTTCAACAAACAAGAGTCGCTCAAGGAACGCCGTATTTTCTGTCTTTTACTACAGCTTTTCCAACTGTTTTTGATTTGGCAAAAGCCAATGAAGAACAAGTTCTAAAACTTTGGCAAGGATTAGGATATTATTCCCGCGCTCGGAATTTGCATAAAACCGCCCAAACAATCGCTTTTGAAATGAATGGCGTTTTCCCAGATAATTATGCCGACTTGCTAAAATTAAAAGGAATTGGCGAATATACCGCAGCCGCAATTGCATCCTTCTCCTATAATGAATGTGTTCCCGTAGTTGACGGAAATGTATTCCGAGTACTTTCGCGATATTTTGATTTAGAAACTGATATTGCACAAGTCTCTGCAAAAAAAGAATTTGCCGCTTTAGCTTTTGAACTAATGCCAAAAGACAACCCCGCACAATTCAATCAAGCCATAATGGAATTTGGCGCCCTACAATGTGTCCCGAAAAATCCAAATTGTTTTGAATGTGTCTTCAATAATAGTTGTGCTGCTTTGCAAAAAAAGAAAGTGGATCAGCTACCCATAAAATCAAAGAAAACTAAAGTTCGAAATCGCTACTTTAATTATATAGTAGCCGTCGATGATTTGGAAAACACCATTATCCAGAAACGTACTTCCAAAGGAATTTGGCATAATCTATATGAGTTCCCTTTGATTGAAACCGACAAAGTAGAAGATTTCGAAACCGTAGCTCAGCAAATCAACCAAAACTTTTTTCACGGAAACAAAATGGAGAGCTTATTGGAATACAATGAAGAGAGTATCGTCCATAAACTATCGCACCAACATTTGCACATAAAATTTTGGAAAGCAAGTTTAAAAGGCGCAATCGAAAATGGTATCGATCTCGAAACAGCCAAGACTTTTCCATTCCCGATAGTGATTCATAATTTTATTGAGGAGAAACTGTAGAATCATTTGAGGCAGCATTATAAAGTATGTTAGGCGGTTTGTGGCAAATCAAATTCGAGGTAATCCGATAGAGATAAATATAATGAAGAAATAATTTTTTACTCGATTTGAAGTGCTACTTATTAAGGTAGGAAAATATGCTTGTTCAAAATTTATTTTATAAGAATCCTATAAAAATAGTTTTCAAAAAATAATGTACCTTTGATAGAAATACCACCAAATCATGAACGGAACATTAAATAAAGTAATGCTTATAGGCCATCTTGGCGACGATGTCAAAATGCATTATTTTGACGGGGGAAATTGTATCGGCAGATTTCAATTAGCAACAAATGAAGTGTATGTCAACAAAACGACCAACGAAAAAATCACTTCCACAGAATGGCATAATCTAGTAGTACGCAACAAAGCCGCTGAAATTTGTGAAAAATACCTTTCGAAAGGAGATAAGATTTACGTGGAAGGCCGAATAAAATCAAGACAATGGCAAGCCGAAGACGGATCGACCAAACACACAATGGAAATCCAGGTAACAGAGTTTACTTTTTTAACTACTAAAAAAGATACTGAAAGCAATAAGGCATTAAATTCTTCGGAATCCACAAAAAACACTAACTTTGACACACAAAATAACGACTTGCCTATCAATGACTTGCCGTTTTAATTGTTTAACTAATTTATAAGAATTTGGACCCAGAGCCCAGTTTAGAGATTGCATCTCAAGTTGACCTTACCTTAGTATTCGGTTTTATCGGAATTATCATTTTGCTATTTTGCTCCGCAATAGTTTCTGGCGCCGAAGTAGCGTTATTTTCATTATCACAAAAAGATTTAGACGATTCCATTCAGGAAAACAACTCCAAAGGACGAATAATAGCAAACCTTTTGGAGAAACCTAAAAAACTCTTAGCTACATTACTCGTAGCCAACAATTTCATTAACATCGCGGTAGTTATTTTGTTCTCCTTTGTTGGAAAAGATCTTTTTGCAGCGATACAATCCCCAGTTTTAAAATTCATCACCGAAGTGATTTTGGTTACTTTCCTACTATTGCTTTTTGGTGAAGTTTTGCCAAAAGTATACGCCAGTAGAAACAACATAAAGTTTGCTCAATTAATTGCTTATCCCGTTTCAGGGTTAGACAAAATATTGTCACCTGTAAGTATTCCGATGCGTTCAATAACTCTGTATTTGCAGAATAAATTGGGGAAACAAAAATCAAATTTCTCGATAGACCAATTATCTCAAGCTTTGGAACTGACTGATAGTGGTGAAACTTCAACCGAAGAACAAAAAATACTGGAAGGAATTGTGTCTTTTGGAAATACAGACACCAAGCAGGTAATGAGTCCAAGAATTGACATTTTTGCTTTGGAAATCACCGAATCCTTTGTTGTAATTTATCCAAAAATCATAGAAAAAGGATTCTCCAGAATTCCTGTATATCGCGACAATATTGACCAAATAGAAGGCGTTTTGTTTGTCAAAGATTTACTTCCGTATATAAACGATATGGAGTTTGATTGGACCACATTATTAAGAGAGCCCTTTTTTGTTCCCGAAAATAAAAAGCTGGACAATTTGCTTAAAGACTTCCAAAGTCTCAAAAGTCATTTGGCTATAGTGGTTGACGAGTATGGAGGAACATCTGGATTGGTCTCATTAGAAGACGTCATCGAGGAGATAGTAGGGGAAATCAGTGATGAATATGATGATGCACCCGTTAATTATTCTAAAATTGATGATAAAAATTATATTTTTGAAGGTAAAATAAACCTAAAGGATTTCTATAGGATTATTGATGTGGATGAAGATTTATTTGAAGAGCAAAAAGGAGAAGCAGAAACCTTAGCAGGATTTATTCTTGAGATTTTAGGCAATTTTCCAAAAAAAGGACAGAAAATAATTTTTGAAAACTGTACGTTTGTCATCGAATCTGTGGACCAAAAACGTGTCAAACAAATTAAAGTAACGATTGAATAAAATTAAAATGCTTAAAAAAATTACAGCTATAGCGCTACTTTTTACATTCTTTTATACTGTAATTGGATGTAAAAATGATGTTTTGCCTAAACCGGCCAGTTATTTAAGACTGGATTACCCTGAAGCGGAATATGTTACTCTCAAAGGTCATTGCCCATTTGAATTTGACATGAATTCCAAAGCAATTGTCAAAGAAGACAAGGATTGTGGATACTCAATTACATATCCAAAGATGAAAGCCACTATTTACCTGACCTATAAACCAGTAAACAACAACATAAAAAAACTGCTTAGGGATGCTCAAAAATTAACGTACGAGCATGTAATCAAAGCGGATGACATCTTGGAACAACCTTACCTAAACCCAGATAAAAAAGTGTACGGAATGTTTTATCAGGTCGATGGAAATGCGGCTACCAATTCTCAGTTTTATGCCACTGACAGTATCAAGCATTTTGTTACGGGTTCTGTTTATTTTTATGCAAAACCCAATTTTGATTCCATTATGCCAGCGGCCAGTTATATCAAAAACGATATGCAGCGCCTGATGGAAACCATAAAGTGGAAATAAAGAATAAAAAAGCATTCGTCATTGGCGAATGCTTTTTTTTATAGAAAATCAGTCCGTTTAAGACTTCATATTTGAAACCTTGTATGTTTTTCCGTCACCAGTTGCCTGAACCACTTTAGTTAAGCTTTCTGGAGTTTGAACAGTTTTATCAAAAGTTACGGTAGCCAGTTTTTTGTCAAAATCTACTTTGGCTGTTTGCACACCGTCTAATGCCGTTAATTCTTCTTGGATTGTTTTGGCACAACCTATAGCACAAGTCATTCCTTCAACAGTAAAATTAGCCGTTTGCAAATTTGCTGCAGCAATTTCTTTTTTAACTTTTGGAGCCGCTACTTCAGTTGATGCAGTTACCGTTTTTACTTCGGCTTTATTGTCTTTACAGCTTGCAAAAAGCAATCCCGAAAGCGCTATAATTGCGATTGATTTTGTAAAATTCATTATGATATTATTTTAATTGATTTAAGTCTCTTCTGATTGGTTGCAAAATTAATGAAAAAAGAGGTGGAAGTTTTTAAAATTTTCACAATTTTGCATCAAAACAATGTTTATCATGACAAAGCAGTTGAAGTGGGTTTATTTATCGGTTCTATCCTTAATTTGGGGAAGTTCTTTTATATTGATAAAAAAAGGGTTGATTGGATTAACCGCTTTTCAATTAGGGTCATTGCGCATTATTTTCGCAGCACTTTTTCTGCTTTTAATTGGGTTTAAGAGTTTGTTGAAAATTCCGCATCATCAATGGAAATATATCGCATTGACTTCACTGTTCGGGACATTTGTGCCTGCCTATCTTTTTGCCATAGCCGAGACCCAAATTGATAGTTCAATTACAGCCATTTTAAATTCATTGACTCCACTGAACACATTGATTTTGGGAGCCGCTTTTTTTGGAATTACTTTTCGAAGAAGCCAAATTTGGGGCGTGATCATTGGGCTTTTGGGAAGTCTGCTTTTGGTTTTTAACGGAGCTGTCAACCATCCCGAACAAAATTACTATTATGCCATTCTTGTTTTGATTGCTTCGATATGTTATGCTGTGAACGTCAATTTAATCAAAAGATATTTATCGGATTTGACGCCTTTGAGCATTACGACCGGGAATTTTTTAATCCTGTTATTTCCTGCTTTGGGGATTTTGTTTTTCTCTAATTTTTTTGATGTGGTTCATGTCGAAAAAGTTCAGCATTCCCTTTGGTTTATATTAATTTTGGGTGTGGTTGGAACAGGAATTGCCAACGTTATATTCTTCAAATTAATTCAGGTTTCGTCACCTGTTTTTGCAACCTCGGTTACTTATTTAATTCCTATCGTTGCTTTCTTTTGGGGCTTGCTGGATAATGAAGTATTGACATTTGTTCAATGCATTGGGGCGTTTATAATTTTGATTGGAGTTTATTTATCCGCTAAAAAGTAAAATTCACAAATGGGGTTTCGCTTGTTTTTGTTTTTTTTTTAGGAGCTAATCCAGCTATCCACTGCAATCTTTTTTGTTTTAAAGAAAAACAATAAAGGATTTTCGTTGCTATCTGGGCTAGGGCATTTATTTTCAAAACAACATCTAATAGTGATTTTAGTCATTCATAGCCCTAAATAACTAAATTTAGTAACCCAATTTAAGTTATTGATATAATAAAAACGCCTTTCTCATGAGATGAAAAAGACGATTTTTTTATATTTTATTACATTAAAATAAAGCAATTAATTAAATCTCGATGGTTTGAAGTTTTAAAGTTGTTTTCTTGCGTTGTACCAACATCACAGTAAATAAAACTCCCATTAACGACATTCCTATTCCAATTAAATTAGGTGACGCATAACTAAACCCCGCAATCAACGGTAATCCACCTAAGAAAGCTCCTAAGGCATTCCCAATATTAAACGATGCTTGTATAGCAGCCGAAGCTATCATCTCGGCACCAACCGCAATCTGAATCATCAGCATTTGGATTGATGCAATAAAAGTAAACGAAATACATCCCGTTGAAAACACTAACAACAAACTAACATAAGGATTATAAGAAAAGAAAAACACCATTGCTAAATCTAAAGCCATAAGAAAAAACAAAGTGATAAGTGTTATATCAGGCGGAAACGTATCAGCTAGTTTACCTCCAATAATATTTCCAACAACCATTCCGGCACCAGCCAATATCAAAATGTAAGGCACATCGGCAGCATCAAAACCAGAAATATCAGTCAATAAAGGAGCAATATAACTAATCCAGCAAAATAACCCTCCTACTCCGATAGCTGTTATCAGAATTACCAGCCAAGCTTCAATTTTCTTAAATAATTGCATTTGTTTTTTCATAGATACTCTATCATTGGAAGGCAGATTTGGCATCCAAAAATAAAGAGAAATAAACGTAAGAACTCCAAAAAAACCAATCAGAATAAAAGTATAGCGCCATGAAAGATGATGCCCAATATAAGTTCCAATAGGCACCCCAATAAGATTAGCAATTGTTAATCCAGCAAACATAATAGATATCGCTTGAGCTTCTTTTCCCTTATCGGCAAGACGACTAGCTACTACAGCTCCTACGCCAAAAAAAGCACCATGAGGCAATCCAGATAACAATCGAGTTAAAAAAAAGAATTCGTAATT
>NZ_DASTTN010000056.1:0-11491 GCF_035760125.1 Flavobacterium sp. | reverse complement strand
GTATGTTTCTGTTTTTGAAGGAAATCCAGATGAGAATGTGCCGTTTGACCAAGAAGCGTGGGATATTTGGAAAACGTTGATTGACGAAGATCGAATTATTCTTGGAAATAAAAAAGACAATTTTTGGGAAATGGGCGACCAAGGACCTTGTGGACCTTGTTCTGAAATTCACGTTGATATTCGTTCTGCTGAAGAAAAAGCATTGATTTCTGGTAAGGATTTGGTGAATAATGATCACCCGCACGTGGTGGAGATTTGGAATAACGTATTTATGGAGTTCAATCGTAAAGCTGATGGTTCTCTAGAGAAATTACCAGCACAACACGTGGATACAGGAATGGGATTTGAGCGTCTTTGTATGGTTTTGCAAGGAGTTCAGTCAAATTATGATACTGATGTTTTTACACCGCTAATCAGAGAAATCGAAACGATTACTGGTACAAAATATACAATTAAGGCTAAAGACGAAGCTGAGGAAAAAATAAATATTGCGATTCGTGTAATTGCGGATCACGTTCGTGCGGTAGCTTTTGCTATTGCTGACGGTCAGTTGCCATCGAACACCGGAGCAGGTTATGTAATTCGTAGAATTTTGCGTCGTGCTATTCGTTATGGTTTTACTTTCCTGAATACCAAAGAGCCGTTTATCTATAAATTGGTTGAAACTTTGAGTACTCAAATGGGAGGTTCATTCCCAGAAATTAGATCCCAAAAAGAGCTTTGCGCCAATGTGATTCGTGAGGAAGAGAGTTCGTTTTTACGTACACTGGATCAAGGTTTGATTTTGTTGGATAATATAATCGCAAATTCAAGCGAAAAAGTTATTTCAGGTAAAAAAGCATTTGAATTGTATGATACATATGGCTTTCCTATTGATTTAACTGCTTTGATCTTGTCTGAAAAAGGTTTGTCTTTGGATGAAGCTGAATTTGAATCGGAGTTGCAAAAACAAAAAGAGCGTTCTCGTGCGGCTTCAAAAGTCAAAGCAGGAGATTGGCAGATTTTGAGAGAAGATGATGATGAGGAATTTATAGGGTATGACCACACCGAAGCAATGGTGAAAATTACTCGATATAGAAAAGTTGAAAGTGCCAAAGACGGAGAGATTTTTCAATTGGTATTTAATATGACTCCTTTTTATCCAGAAGGTGGTGGACAGGTAGGAGATAAAGGATATTTTGAAACTGGAAATGGTGATGTTATTTATATCATTGACACCAAGAAAGAAAATAATTTAATTATTCATTTTGTAAAAGATTTGCCTAGTAATGTTTCTGAAACATTCAAGGCTATCGTTTATGAAAACCAACGATTTGAATCGGCAGCTAATCACTCGGCTACGCACTTGATGCACCAAGCTTTGCGAACTATATTAGGAACGCATGTGGAGCAAAAAGGATCTTTGGTAAACAGAAACAATTTGCGCTTTGACTTTTCGCATTATGCTAAAGTTACCGATGATGAAATTCAGCAAGTAGAGGATTTTGTAAATGCAAGAATTCAAGAGCAATTGCCACTAATAGAAAGACGTAATGTTCCTTTTGCGCAAGCGGTTGAAGAAGGAGCAATGGCTTTGTTTGGAGAAAAATACGGTGATACAGTTCGTGCTATTAAATTTGGAAATAGCATAGAATTATGTGGTGGAATTCACGTAAAGAATACTGCTGATATTTGGTATTTCAAAATTGTAAGTGAAGGTGCTGTTGCGGCCGGAATTCGTCGTATTGAAGCTATAACTTCGGTTAAAGTAAAAGAATATTTTGCAAGCCAGTCTGAAAAATTAACAGCGATTAATAGTCTGTTGAAAAATCCACAGGATAGTATAAAAGCTGTTGTTTCATTGCAGGAAGAAAATGCAAAATTGAAAAAACAATTGGAGGTCTTATTGAAAGATAAAGCCAAAAATATGAAAGGGGAATTGGCTCAGGAATTGCAAGAGATTAATGGTATTCAGTTCCTTGCTAAACAGGTTGATTTGAGTCCTGAAGGAGCCAAAGACTTGGCTTATGAATTAGGGACATTAGGAACAAATTTATTCTTGGTATTGGCTACAGCTGATGCTGGAAAACCAATGTTGTCTTGTTATATCTCAAAAGAATTAGTAGCCGATAAAAAACTAAACGCAGGACAAGTGGTTCGTGAATTAGGGAAATACATCCAAGGTGGAGGAGGAGGACAGCCTTTCTTCGCTACCGCAGGAGGAAAAAATGTAGATGGAATAACTGAGGCTCTGGCTAAAGCAGTTGAGTTTGTGAAGTAAAAGAATTAATAAATCAATTAAAACCCCAAATACTCCAATTTTGAAATGGTGTATTTGGGGTTTCTTATTTTAAAGTTTTTTTTATTTCGTATTTTTGAGAGGTTAAAAACATAGAATGAACTTTACAACGAAAATCGATATCCTGCAAAATCGCAATCCAATAGACTACAACTCCAAAATTGTTTCGTTGGGTTCTTGTTTTGCGGAAAATATGGGAGATAAATTCCAATATTTTAAATTTCAAAGCACAATCAATCCATTCGGAATTATTTTCAATCCGGTTTCTATTGAGAAAATTATGGATAGAGTGGTTAACGAAGATTTATTTACCGAGGCAGATATTTTTTTTCATAATGAGCGTTGGCATTGTTTTGAAGTGCATTCAGATTTAAGCCATTCGGATGCAACAGAATTATTGACAAATCTGAATCAAATATTGGTAGAAATTAAAAAACAATTGCAGGAAGCAACCCATGTGATTATTACTTATGGAACTTCTTGGGTATATCGAAATATTGAAAAAAATGCTATTGTCGCTAATTGTCATAAAGTACCCCAAAAACAGTTTTCCAAAGAGTTGCTTACTGTTGCCATTATTCAGGAAAGTATCGAAAATACCATCCGTTTGATTAAATCGATAAATCCAAAATGTAATTTCATTTTTACTGTTTCGCCGGTGCGACACCTTAAAGATGGATTTGTGGAAAATCAAAGAAGTAAATCTCACTTAATTACAGCAGTCCACAATCTGCAATCTGAATACTTCCCTTCATATGAAATCATGATGGACGAACTCCGGGATTATCGTTTTTATGCTGAAGATATGCTGCATCCGAGTCAAACGGCAATTGATTATATCTGGGAACGATTCAAGGAATCCACCATTTCGGATATGGCTTATCCTACAATGGATGCAGTCGAAAGTATTCAAAAGGGTTTGCAACACCGCCCATTTAATCCCAATTCGGAGAGCCATAAAAAATTTGAAGGTAATATTCAGTCGAAAATCGCTACATTAGTGGTTCAATATTCATTTATGAAATTTTAATTATGTTAAAGAGAATTTTAGTTGGAGCTGTACTTGTAGTGGCAATAATTTTGGCATTCAAATATTGTGAATTCAAGAAAGGAGATGAATCTTCATTAGATTACAATACCAATTTAATTCAGCAACAAATCGTAAATGTGGGTAAATTGGTCGTTACCGAAGGGCATTTCTCTGAAGTTGTGACTTATAAGAATCAACAGAAATACATGATGGATATGCTTTCGTTTGAGAAAAAAGCATTGATAATCGTTAATGCTGATGTTACTGTATCTTATGATTTGCACCAAATGAAATACGATATTGACGAAGCAAACAAAACGATCACAATTCTAAGCATTCCAAAAGAAGAAATAAAAATAAGCCCGGACATCAAGTTTTATGATGTAGAACAAAGTCAGATGAATCCTTTTACGGGAGATGATTACAATAAAATCAATAAATCGGTAAAGGCCAATTTAGCCAAGAAAATCGAAAAATCATCCTTGAAATCCAATGCTCAAAACCGTTTGATAAGCGAACTTTCCAAGATTTTGATTCTGACGAATACGATGGGATGGAAACTGCAATATGACGGTAAAGAAATCTCAAATGAAAAAGAACTACAGCAAGATTTGAAATTGTAAGGTTTATTTAAACACGAATTTCACAAATTAGCACAAATTATAATTCGTGCTAATTTGTGAAATTCGTGTCTGTAATTCTAATGTGTCGTTTCTTCATTCTCAAAAATCAACTCCAATCCATTAGAAATTAATTTTTCGATTTCAGGACGTTGTTTTTTTAAGTTTTCCAAATGCAAAAGTATCTGTTGCATTAAATTTGTTTCGTTTCGAGTATTTAAAAGCTCAATTAATTCCACAGAAAGTAGCCAGTCGTTTGGATGGTTATTTTGAAGTTTTTCAAAAATTGGTTCCAATGAAGCTGTCGTGTCATTCGATTCACGAATGCTTCTTACTGTTTGGTACAATACTTCTAGGTCGTCTCTTTCAGCAGTTTGTTTGGCCTTAATGGTTTTGCTCGAAGGTACATGCGAAATCAAATCAAAACTGTTCACATCGGCAGGTCCAGAAAAAGCTGAAACTAGTTTTTTACCCACAGCCATATCATAATTCCCCCATTCCGGTTGGAATAAAATAGTGTCTCCGTGCGTAACCGTACAGTTTTTGAAACAAATTAAGATGATTTCTCCGTGCAGATTTCTCTTTCCGGTAATAATTTCTCCAACTACTTTTATGTCACCTTCAAATTCAAGGGTGGCAGTTTGTCCTTCATAGACACCATAGGCTTTTAAGTCTCTCGGACTCATATCTTCAATGGCCAGATTGATGCCTTTTAGTTTTCCTATTGGACTGCCAAAACCTTCTGGATGTGTGCTGGTTCCATGACCAACCAATTCTTTTTCGCGATACGATAGAGCCGTTTCACCTGTGGTTTGAAAGTAGATTGGTTTTCCTTCATGTTCGATGACATTCGTAAATACTCCTGAAATCTGTAAACCGGTACTCATTTCAATGGTTCCCAATGCTTTCGAATGGATTAGTTTTTTTATTCCAGATAAACCTCCCGTACGCAAAGCCATGGTATTGGCAAACTCTTCCAAAATCAAACTCAAATAAGCAAAATCGGGAGTTACATACAGTTGCGGTTGTAATTTGGTAATATCAAAACTTTGATGAACTGCTGAAAAATCATAAGGGATTTTCTTTACGTTATCCGTCATACACCAAGCGCTTTCGCCAATAGATGACAATAAACCGGCACCGTAAATTTTTGGATTTTCCAATGTGCCTATTAAACCATATTCCACTGTCCACCAGTGTAGGTTTCTGATTTGGGCCATTTCTGATAATTCACCCATATTGTTTTGAAGATCTTCAACCGCTTTTTCGGCCGCTTCAATATCGGCCTGTGGTGTGTCTTCCGCTTCTTTCAAAATAGAAAGCAACCGAATGGCCTCATACATTTCATAATCTTTATGAGATGAAATAGCTTTACAACCTATTTCGCCAAAGCGTCTGAGGTATTCTGCATATTCTGGATTCGCAATAATTGGGGCGTGACCGGCACCTTCGTGAATGATATCCGGTGCGGGGGTGTATTCAATATGTTCGAGTTGGCGAATGTCTGATGCAATTACCAAAACATTATAAGCCTGAAATTCCATAAAGGCATTCGGTGGGATAAAACCATCAACTGCCACAGCAGCCCAGCCAATTTCGCTAAGGATGCGGTTCATACCATACATACTCGGAATGTTGTCTACTTCAATACCCGTTTTTTTCAATCCTTCAAGATAGGAACTGTGAGCTACCTTAGAGAGATAATTCACGTTTTTACGCATTACATAACGCCAAACTGCTTGATTAATTGGGGTGTAATCGCTGTAATCCTGAGCTTTGATAAACTGTTTTAAATGTTTAGGCAATCGTTCTAATAATGGATTGCTTTCTATTTTTGTGTTCATAACGAAATCGATGTAGTTTATATGCAAAAGTACAATTTTAAGAGGCGAAAAGGAAGCTTTGCAATAGAAATTATTTTTTCAATTTCTCCAAATCTTACGCGTTGGTTTTGTTAGTGTAGCAAAAGTAATACAATGGTTTTTAAAAATAAATTACCGCATATTAGCAGATTGTATTGTTTTATAATCTGCTAATCTGCGGTAATTTTATAATTATTTCTATTCTTGTTTTTACAAAAGCGGATGCTTCGCTTCATGTCTGAAATACTCAATTTTGTGATGGAACATTTCGGCCATCATTTTGCCTCTTAGTTTGGCTTCATCAGCATTTTTACCTGTAAATAAACTATCCACAGTTTCGGTGAAAATTTCCATCCAGCGGTTAAAATGCTCTTTCTCGACGGGAAGTTGTTTGTGAGGTGGAAAAGGACTTCCAGAATATGTGTGTTCTTCTAGTAGGATAGTTTGCCAAAAGCGGTACATTTTCTCCAAATGTTCCGGCCATCTGTCACCTATTTTTTCGTTGAAAATAGAACCAATCAGCTCGTCTTTTCTTACATTCGAGTAGAATGTATCTACCATTAATTTGATGTCTTCTATGTTTGTTATGTCTTTGTTTGTCATTGTTTTTTTGAATAAAATAGCCGACTCAAAGGTAGATTATAATTAGAAAAGCGACTGAAAAAGAACTGTTAATTTATCCTATCAATTGGGTAAATAGATCATGCCTTTCGTTGAGGTATTGGTATTCGAATCCTTTGGTATTCATGTTGGTTTTGATGGCATGAATATCATTTGGATTCTTTAATTCCAAACCAACGACCACCGATCCCACTTCACGACTATTCTTTTTTGCAAACTGAAAATAGGTGATATCATCATCTGGACCCAAAATGTCGTTTACAAATTCCTTTAAAGCTCCTGGACGTTGCGGAAACTGAATCATGAAATAATGCATTAATCCTTCATAAAGTAATGAACGTTCTTTAATTTCGGCAGTTCTTTCGATGTCGTTGTTGCTTCCGCTGACAATGCAGACAACTGTCTTTCCTTTTATTTCTTCCTTGTAAAAATCTAAGGCCGCTATCGTTAATGCTCCAGCAGGCTCTACGACCATAGCTTCCTCATTGTACAAGCGCAATATGGTGGTGCACACTTTTCCTTCGGGAACCAGTATAATGTCGTCTAGGTTTTTTTGGCAAATGTTAAAAGTCAGATCGCCCACTTGTTTTACAGCGGCTCCATCTACAAATTTATCGATGGTGTCCAGTGGGGTGTTCTTGTGATTGGCAATTGAAGTTTTCATCGAAGGAGCGCCTAGAGGTTCTACTCCGATGATTTTAGTATTTGGGCTTAATTGTTTGAATACGGTTGAAAGCCCAGATGCCAGTCCGCCACCACCTATAGGCACAAATACATAATCAATTGGCTCATTGTAAGTGTCCAAAATTTCCAATCCAACAGTTCCCTGACCAGCTATGACTTCTAAATCATCAAAAGGATGAATAAAAGCTTTGTTGTTTTGTGTGGCGTCGGCTATTGATTTTGTATAAGCATCATCAAAAGTATCGCCTGTCAAAACAATTTCTACATATTTTTTTCCAAACAATTGAACTTGTTTTACTTTTTGCTTGGGTGTCGTTTTTGGCATGTAAATTTTGCCCATTATTTTTAAAAGATGGCAAGAAAAAGCAACGCCTTGCGCATGATTTCCAGCGCTAGCACAGACAATTCCGTTTTCTTTTTCGGAAGTGTTGAGCGTACTCATTTTGTTGTAAGCTCCTCTTATTTTGTAGGATCGAACGATTTGCAGGTCTTCGCGTTTCAGCAAAATATTTGCCCCAAACTCTTCTGATAAATTTAAGTTTTCAATCAGGGGAGTAGGAGAGATTACGTCTTTAAGTTGTTTTTGTGCCTGTTGTACGGCTTTAAATAAAGTCATTTTTTTAGTATTTGGAATTTAAAATTTTGAATTAAAATGAATCCATTGGTTCTAATTCAGCTATTTTTGTGGCTAATTGTTGGATTATTTCTTTGTGCGTTTTACTAGTATAAACGCAATAATCATTTTCCTGAATAATTTGAAAGGCATTGATAATTGATGTGACTTGTTTTTCTTTTTCATCGGAATTTGGAAACTTTAATAGTAGAATTTGGTAGGTAGAAAGCTCAGCTTCAGTCTGTAAATAACATTTAAAAACTTCAATAACTTTTTCCATTTGATAAACTATGTTTTGAACTGCTTCTTCTGTTTCAGTAAACGTAATAGTAAAACGATATAAATTTACTGTTTTACAAAAAACTACTAAGAAGCTGTTTATATTTATTTTTCTTCGAGTAAAAATAAGGGCTACTTTATTGATTAATCCTTCATGTTTTTCACTAAAAAGTGTTATCGTAAATTCTTGTTGCATTGCTGATTAGTTTGTTTTTGGTTTAAAAAAAAGCCTTTCTCTATTTCGAACTGAGAAAGGCTTTATTAGAAAATAGAATCCTGACTCGTCATAAGACACGAATAATGATAATTACTATAATGATAATTGTTACTGAATTTTTCATGTTTTTCTAAAATAAAAAACCTCCCGATGTGGGAGGTTTCATAAATGTATATTGATTACTTATTTATATAACACCTCGCCATAATTATCGAATGATAATTATAATAATGACAATGATGATGCTAATTAAGTTTTTCATTTTTTATTGCTTAGACTGTAAATGTATTCATTTTAATGAATTGAACAATAAATTATTTTTTCTTTTCTTTATTTTCCTTTGTTTCGGGTTTTGCAGGAGGATATTGTGCCAAAATTTGGGTAACAATATCATTGACTATCGCATCTTTTTCGGTCATGTCTTTAGAAAGGGTTCCAGTACCTTCACCTTGCCAGATTAACTCTTTCTTTTTGGCGTCGATAAGATCAATGTATAATGTGCCTTCTGTAGAGGAACTCACATAAGTTTGTCCTCCATACATATAAGGATTCCATCCCCATCCCCATCCGTAGCCATAACCGGCATTGAATTGGTTTACACTGATTTCTTCTCGGGATTTGGTGAAAATATTAACCAATAAATCGGGAGTTTCACTTTTGGTAAAACCTTTGGCCTGTAATTGTTGGTCGATGGCGTTCAGGATTCTTTTTTTATCCAAATCGGAAATTTCGACTTTGTCAATACCCGATTTCATAAAAGCAAACGTTTTGTATTGCGTAAAATCAACCGATTTGTCATAATCAGAATATACTTTTACAGTGTCGCATGAGGCAACTATGAAAAGTAATAATAGAGGTAGGAGCTTAAATGTTTTCATGTTTTGTTTGATTTATGGTGGTGTAAATAAACTACAAAAATCGTACCAATTTTGCTACTCTAAGGTAGTTAAAAAAAATCATTTTTCAAAAACTTCTCCCAAATACATTTGCTTGCAGTTAGCTGTGTTAGCCCTGATAGCAGCGGAAAGCATTTTTTGATAAACGAGTATTTTTTTCTTGAACAAAAAAAGCGACCAATGGAAGCTCTTTTTGTTCTTAGAAAAAAACGAGTTTATGAAAAATCTTGAAGCGAATAGCAGGATTAGCTCCCAGAAAACATCTTAATTTAATAATTGATCGTCAACTAAATTGGGTAGCGTAACTTTCAACAATGGCTCTACTTCCATAGCACGTTTTATAGCAAAAACAGCGCCTTCGTTTCTGGCCCAGCTGCGTCTTGAAATTCCGTTATTGACATCCCAAAAAAGCATCGAAGCCAAGCGACGGGAAGCTTCTTTGGAACCGTCCAGTACCATTCCGAAACCACCGTTGATAACTTCTCCCCAACCTACACCACCACCATTGTGAATGGAAACCCAGGTAGCACCACGGAAACTGTCGCCAATCACGTTTTGAATAGCCATATCTGCGGTGAATCGAGATCCGTCATAAATATTGGAAGTTTCTCGGTAAGGTGAATCTGTTCCCGAAACATCGTGATGATCACGACCTAGAACAACCAATCCTATTTCTCCTTTGGCAATAGCCTGATTGAAAGCTTCGGCAATTTTTACACGACCTTCTGCATCTGCGTATAAGATTCGGGCTTGTGAACCCACAACCAATTTGTTTTCTTGTGCACCTTTTATCCACTGAATATTATCCTGCATTTGTTGCTGAATTTCTATTGGAGCAGTTTTGGCCATTTCTTCCAAAACTTGACATGCAATAGCATCAGTTTTGGCTAAATCTTCAGGATTTCCAGAGGTACAAACCCAACGGAAAGGACCAAAACCATAATCAAAACACATAGGTCCCATAATGTCCTGTACATAACTTGGGTATCTGAAATCAATATTATTCTCGGCCATAATATCGGCTCCGGCACGAGAGGCTTCCAGTAAAAAGGCATTACCATAATCAAAGAAATACGTTCCTTTGGCTGTGTGTTTGTTGATGGCTGTTGTGTGACGACGCAATGTTTCCTGTACTTTTTCCTTGAATAAATCAGGATTATTGGCCATCATATCATTGGCTTCTTCAAATGAAATTCCAACCGGATAATATCCGCCCGCCCATGGATTGTGAAGCGAAGTTTGGTCGGAACCCAAATCAATATAAAGGTTTTCCTCGTCAAATCGTTCCCAAACATCTACCACGTTCCCGAGGTAGGCGATAGAAACAGTTTCATTATTGGCTTTCGCCAAAGCTACTCGTTGTACCAATTCGTCAATGTTTTCAACAACTTCATTTATCCAGCCTTGACTGTGGCGAATGTGCGTGATTTTTGCATTTACCTCTGCACAAACCGTGATACAACCCGCAATATTTCCGGCTTTCGGTTGCGCGCCACTCATTCCTCCAAGTCCGGAAGTCACAAATAATCCACCTTTTGGACTGCGTTTTATTTTTCTAAAACCGTTCAAAACCGTGATTGTCGTTCCGTGCACAATTCCCTGAGGACCTATGTACATATAACTTCCTGCCGTCATTTGTCCGTATTGGGAAACGCCTAAGGCATTCATTTTTTCCCAATCATCAGGTTGAGAATAATTTGGGATTACCATTCCGTTAGTAACCACAACTCTCGGCGCTTCTTTATGGGAAGGGAACAATCCCATCGGATGCCCAGAATACATTGTCAACGTTTGCTCATCGGTCATTTCCGATAAGTACTTCATCGTCAATAAATATTGTGCCCAGTTCGAGAAAACAGCACCGTTACCGCCATAGGTAATCAATTCGTGTGGATGTTGTGCCACTGCATAATCAAGATTATTCTGAATCATCAACATGATAGCCTTGGCTTGCTCGCTTTTTCCAGGATATTCCGAGATTGGGCGGGCATACATTCTATAATCAGGACGCAAACGGTACATGTAAATACGACCGTAAGTTTCGAGTTCGTTGCGAAATTCAGGGATTAACTCAGCGTGATGCTTTGGTTCAAAATAACGTAAAGCATTTCGAAGCGCTAGTTTTTTCTCTTCGTCAGACAAGATTTCTTTCCGCTTTGGCGCGTGATTAATGTTGGCTTCATACGGTTTTGGCTGTGGTAATATAGAAGGAATTCCTTGTTGTATTTGTTCTTGAAAAGTCATTTTTTTTGTTTTTAAAATCTAAAATTAATCGTTCTAATAAGCATCTGTTGGGCGAGACCCCATTAAGAAAAGTGGCCTACTTGTCGTTGTGGTTAGTCGGCCACTTTCCTTAATACGGTCGGGCTATCCGCACTACTTCGGTAGTTT
>NZ_DASTTN010000055.1:0-3162 GCF_035760125.1 Flavobacterium sp. | reverse complement strand
GCTATGTTTAATCTCTTGATGGCAAGACAGGCAAATTTTAGAATAAGAAGCTAGATTTTGAGATGCATTCTCATGGGGATTATGACAGGTGATGCAGTCCATTTTTTCACTTTTGATAAAACATTTGCTTTGCGCCAATAATCGATATTGATTTCCGTGTACATCAAATTCAGCTGTACTATTAGGATCGCTCATACTTCTCATGTATTCTGAAAGATTATCTCCCAGTTTATACTCGAAACGAGATTTTATTTTGATACCATCATTTCCGGCATGGCAAAGAGCACAAGCATCTAACTTTTGTTGTCTACTAAGAAATTGGTAGCTTGCGATACTGTTGGCTACTTTTACATTTGGATTTTTAAGATGAAACTCGGCGTGTTGTTTGGCTGGTCCATGACAACGCTCACAGTCAATTCCGTAAACGATTGTTTTTTTATTGATGACATCTTCAGTGTCCATAGTAAGAAAACTATTTTCTCTAGAGCTTTGATCTACAGTTCGGCTACTTATGTTAGAGCTGTGGCAGGAATAGCAATCTTTGACTACTTTTCGATCAAAATAAGGCTTGTCTGATGGAAAACCAGGACTTGTTGCCCAACTGTGAACCGATGTATAATAAGAAAGAGGCAATTCGTAAGTATTGTTGTTGCGCCAATAAACAGAAGTTTGTGCATGCTTGGCTCCAAAAACAATTTCAAATCGATGGGTTTCTATTTCTTTGCCATTTTTGTATAGAACCTGATAAAGACTGTCATTGCGTTCTTCGACTACTAATTTGGTGTTTTTGTCATAAACAAAAACAGGATTCCCTTTGCTGAAATCACCTAAAACATTTTCCGGAATGGCAGGTGCGGTCGCTTTAGAATGCGAGCTGTGAAGAGCTGATTCGTATTGAGTTTGATGACATTGGATACAGCTTTCGGATCCAGCATAATCGGTACCGCGAGGATCAATATATTCGTCTGATTTATTGGTGCAACTCGTCAAAAAAGTTACAAGAGTTGCAATTACAAAAAGTATTTTTAATTTTCCCATTACGGTAAATATACTTTGTTTTGAATAAATTAGAAAGAAAATGACTATTCGTGTTTTTCATGATCTTCCAAATCTTTTCGCAAATCTAGTTTTCTAAATTCAGGAGATACCAAGCCTGTGAAAAGGACAATAAGAAGTGTCATGCTTCCGCCAAATACAACAGCAGTTACTGTTCCCATCAGTTTTGCGGTTAGTCCACTTTCAAAAGCACCCAACTCGTTTGAAGAACCTACAAATATTGAATTTACGGAGGCTACACGACCGCGCATGTGATCGGGAGTTTTAAGTTGTAAAATGGTTTGTCGGATAACCATGGAAATTCCATCAACAACTCCACTGAAAAATAGAGCTAAAAGCGAAATCCAAAAACTTGTAGAAAGACCAAATATGATGATACATACACCAAATAGGAAGATGGCGGTTAATAATTTCATTCCAGCATTTTTATTCACAGGAACATAGGCAGTAAAAAACATAGTTAAAATAGCACCAACAGCTGGTGCTGCTCTTAGAAATCCAAATCCTTGAGGACCAACTTTTAAAATATCCAAAGCAAAAATGGGTAATAAGGCTACCGCTCCTCCAAACAAAACGGCTGCCATGTCAAGGGTTAAAGCGCTTAAAATAGATTTGTTGTTATAAACAAATTTTACTCCTTCTTTCAAACTGTCCATAACAGGTTCGCCAATTTTTGGATTCAAAATGGGTTTTCTTTTGATTTGGGTCAGTATTATTAAAGCAAAAAGTGAGCACGCAAGAACCAAACACATTGACCAGTGAACCCCGATTAAATTAATGGAGAAACCTGCTACGGCAGGCCCCACAACAGAACCTACCTGCCAAACTGAACTACTCCAAGTAGCCGCGTTTGAATAGGCTTTTTTAGGAACAATTAATGCCAAAAGCGAAAAAACGGTTGGACCTAAAAATGAACGGACAATTCCTCCAAAGAAAACTAGGCCATAGATAGTGTATAGAATAGTAGTTGTAGGTAAACCTGTGTTTACCTTTGGCCAAGTGATTAAAAACAACCCTAAACTAATTATTGAGAACCCTAGAATACATTTGGATAAAAGTCCCTTTTTTTCATTTTGATCGACAAAATGCCCTGCGAATAAGGATACTGCTATGGCTGGAATGATTTCCATTAAACCAATAATACCAAGTGAAAGTGCGCTTTTTGTAATTCTATAGACTTCCCATTCGATGATGATAAATTGCATGGACCAGGCAAAAACCATGGCAAAACGGATCAGTAAAAAGGTGTTGAACTCTTTAAATCTCAGGGCTGCGTATGGATCGTTTTTTTTCATTTTAAACTTGTATTATTTAAGGTCTTTTAATCGTAATTGAATGCTCACTTTGTCATTCCACTCATTTTCATCGATGCAATATACGGCATCAAATTCTTTTTGATTACCAGTTAACTCTTTTTTATTTCCTAGTCCAAAGCCAATAGCGGTAAGACCCTCGGAGTTATTTTGCTTTACAAATAACTTTAAATGCTCATCTTCAGAACCTAGTGTTTTGGCGTAGCCTGTATCTTTTATTTTTTTGGTCAAAAAAACAGGAGTCATATTTAATGGGCCAAAAGGCTCAAATTGTTTCAGAATCCGAATTAATTTTGGAGAGATGTCTTTAAAATCAATCTCGGCATCAATTGATATTTCTGGAATTAATTGGTCGGGATGAATGGTTTCCTGAACGATTTTTTCAAATGCATTTTTGAAATTTTGATAGTTTTCCGCTGCCAAAGTCATTCCGGCCGCATACATATGTCCTCCAAATTGCTCCAAATGTTCCGAACAGGCTTCTAATGCATTGTACACATCAAATCCTTTTACAGATCGTGCCGAAGCTGCGTATTTATCGCCACTTTTTGTAAAAACCAATGTGGGACGATAATAAGTTTCGATTAATCGGGAAGCGACAATTCCGATAACTCCTTTGTGCCAATCTTCTTGAAAAACCACCGAAGTAAAATTTTTCTCTTCTTGGTTTTGGACTATTTGTTGGAGTGCTTCTTTTGTGATTTGTTTGTCCAAATCTTTTCGATCGGTATTATATTGTTCAATTTCGGAGGCAAATTGTTGTGCTTGCTCAAAATCAAATTCGGTCAATAAT
>NZ_DASTTN010000054.1:0-2028 GCF_035760125.1 Flavobacterium sp. | reverse complement strand
GTGAAAGAGCAGGCTTAGATATTTAGAAATGAAATGATAAAAACCGCAATCCCAAAATGGTAATTGGATTGCGGTTTTTTTATGCCTTTTCGAATTTATATCAGTTTAAAGCAACTATGTATTCCACTTCTTTTTCTTCAATTATTTGTAAATCAATAATTTTTTGGGCAACGGTTCCTCTTTCAAATAATCGAATGAATTTGAAAATACCACTCACCAAATACCCAGGATTTGAAATCAATCGGGCGATTTGTGTAATTTTTGCATCCCTTTCCTGTATGCTGGTCTCTCTTTGATTTTCCGGAGTCGCAACAAATTCAGTGGCATATTTCCAGGCACCGTCCCTTGCGGTTTTCATACTAAAATCAATAAAGAAATTGTCTATTTTGCCTGATAATTTTAGTATAATTGTCAAGGTTGGCCAAATTTTAATCAAACATTTTTCAACACTTCCCACCAGATTGCTGAGTATGGTATTGATTTGGTCAAAATCGGATCTTAAATCTTCAATATCTTCTGGGGTACTGACTAGGGCAGAGGCTATTCCTAAATCTAAATTCACATGAGCATTGATTCCAATTAGTAAATGCTGAACTACTATTGGCCAATAACTTTCTGCCTGTTGAAAGGAGAATTCCCAGCATTCTGAAGGTTTTTCTTTGGCTGTGTATTGATAATACGCCTTCAAATACCGATTGGCAAAAATAACATCTAGTTTTTCCATTCGCTCCCCATTTTGAAAAGAACCGTCAACAATGCCTTGTTTGATTTTTATTGTAACCTCTCTATATAATGTGGTAAACAAGCCGATTGCACTTTGTTCCAGTTTTGATGTTTCAATTATTTCATCCAAAAACAGAATGACTTCGTCAATAGTTGTGGCTTGTTTCATGTTCATTTATAATTGGTTATGGTTGTAAAGGAAGAGCGAATATAATTATTTTATTCTTCAAGTTGCTTTTTTTGACGTAATTCTCTTGCTGTTTTTTATAACAAAATATATGGTGTAAAACTGTTTTTTTATTTTTTTGATATGTTCATTTCGTTATATTTGTAAAAGTATAACGAAAATTATTGACTTTGAAAATCAAGAGCAAAATTTGGATTGAAACTGATGAGGGGATTCTCATTAGCGAAGGGCGTATTCAGTTGTTAAAACTGATAGAGTCCACAGGTTCGCTCAATAAGGCCGCAAAGGAGATGAATATTTCGTATCAAAAAGCATGGAAATTAATTGATGCGTCGAACAAAGCTTCCAAAGAACCCTTAATAGCGACTCAAGTAGGAGGAAATAGGGGTGGAGGTACTGTAGTGACTCCATATGGTAAATTACTTATTGAGTCTTTTGAAAAAATCAATGTTGCTTGTTGGGAATTTCTGGATTTGCAACTTAAAAAACATTCTTTATAAATCAAATTATGGAAAATCAGATTACGGCAATACTATTAGCCGGAGGGAAAAGCCAACGCATGGGAACAGATAAAGGCTTATTGGATTTGAAAGGAAAAACATTCATCAAGCACATTTGCGATGCTTTACAGCCGATAGTAGGTTCTAATATTTTAATTGTGTCGGAAAATAAAGAATATGATGCTTTAGGTTTTTCCAGAGTGGAAGATATAATTGAAAATAAAGGTCCAGTGGGTGGACTTTATACAGCGTTGAAAGAATCTAAAACCAAAGTAAATCTGGTTTTGAGTGTTGATGTGCCAATGGTGTCGACTGAATTATTGGAATGGCTAATCAAAAGCCACGATGAAACATACATGGTTACACAAACGAAAAGCGGTGATAAAACGAGTCCGCTAATTGGGGTTTACGACCGCTCGATGCGAATTGTTTTTGGCGAACACATGGCAGGAAACCAGTTGAAATTGCGACAAGTGATTGAGGATGTCAAACACCAAACGATTGAGGTTCCTGAAAAATGGAGCAATCAAGTGCAAAATATAAATACACAAGAAGAATATCAAAATTTAATCAAATGACCATAACGCTAAAATATTTTGGTTTACTAGCTGATATCAC
>NZ_DASTTN010000053.1:0-7085 GCF_035760125.1 Flavobacterium sp. | reverse complement strand
AAAGACAATGATTTTACCTGGAAAGATTTTCAAGCGAGAAATAACAACGAATTGGTAGCGATTTATGGAAATTTCATTAATCGTGTAGTGGTTTTAACTAATAAATATTACAACGGAATCGTACCTCAACCGAATGAACTATCAGAAGTTGACGAACAAACCCTGACCGAATTGAAAGCTTATCCAGCAGTGATTTCGAGTTCATTGGAAAGATATAGATTTAGAGAAGCACTTGGCGAAATGATGAATGTTGCCAGACTTGGAAACAAATATTTGGCTGACGAAGAGCCTTGGAAAATGGTTAAAACCGATCCAGACCGCGTTCAAACCCAAATGTATGTTGCCCTGCAAATTGCAGCTGCTTTGAGTTCACTTTGTGAGCCTTTCTTACCATTTACAGCTACAAAATTGTCGCGAATCTTAAAGATTGAATCACCATTAAATTGGAAATCTATAACTGATAATTCTGATTTATTGCCAGCAGGCCACCAAATTGGAGAAGCTGAATTGCTTTTCTCTAAAATTGAAGACGAGGAAATCCAAAAACAAATAGATAAGTTGGAAGCTACTAAAACTGCAAATATTGCCGAAAACAAAAAAGCAGAACCACAAAAAGACTTAATCCAATTTGAGGATTTTGCCAAAATGGATATCCGTGTGGGAACAATCCTTGAAGCTGAAAAAATGCCGAAAGCAAACAAGCTTTTGATTTTGAAAGTGGATACTGGAATTGATGTTCGTACAATAGTTTCGGGAATTGCCGAAAGTTTTAAACCAGAAGACATTGTTGGAAAACG
Organism: Flavobacterium sp.; assembly: GCF_035760125.1. Classification (GTDB taxonomy): domain Bacteria; phylum Bacteroidota; class Bacteroidia; order Flavobacteriales; family Flavobacteriaceae; genus Flavobacterium. The sequence goes on along the minus strand of NZ_DASTTN010000053.1, from coordinate 6,288 downwards.
GGTGACTGTTCTAGTGAATTTGGCACCAAGAAACCTTCGTGGTGTAGAAAGTCAAGGAATGATTTTGATGACCACCAATGCCGAAGGAAAATTAGTTTTCGTAAATCCTGATACAGATGGTGTTGGGAATGGAGAGACGATAAACTAAGCTTTATACCTATTATAAAATTGCGTAAATCGGTTAATCTTTTAATTGATTTGCGCAATTCCTTTTTATTTTTTTACAAAAGCACAAATAAATAAAAACATGAAACTCACCAAACCAAGATTAGCTTTAATCTACGGTATACTCTGTATTTCGATTTTCCCGATATTAGTCAAATTACGTTTAACGCCGGGATTGATTTCGGCTTTTTACCGAATGTTTTTTGCTTTTATATTACTTCTTCCTTATGTGCTCCTAAGTAAAAACTTTAAACTCCCAAGTTTAAAATTTGCGCTTTTGGCAGGACTCTGCAGCATTTTATTTTCCTCAGATGTTGCTGTTTGGAATATTGCAATTCAGAATTCGAGTGCTACACAGGCGTCATTATTAACCAATTTATCTCCAGTTTGGGTTGGCATTGGTTCTTTTTTATTTTTAAAATCAAAACCGGCAGCAAATTTCTGGATTGGAACTCTAGTTTCTTTATTCGGAATGGTGGTTTTGGTTGGTTTTGAATTATTCACTGAAATGAATTTCAATCAGGCATTCCTGTTTGCTGTTTTATCCGGAATCCTATATTCTATTTATCTTTTGATCAGCAAAAAAGTGCTTTCAGAGGTTGATGTTTTATCCTTTATGACAATTAGTTTACTGACTTCGAGCATTTATCTTGGAATTCTTTGTTATAGCTTAAATGAACCTTTCACTGGATTTTCAGACACAGGCTGGTTTGTTCTGGTACTTCAGGCGCTAATTTGCCAATTGTGTGCATGGCTCTCTGTCAGCTATGCCACTCAACACATGCGTGCAACGAGAGTTTCACTGAGCTTATTGAGTCAGGCAGTAATTACATCGATTCTGGCTTGGATGTTTTTGGAGGAAAAAATAACTTTACAAATGGTTTTTGGCGGTATTATTTTACTTTTCGGAATCCGAATTACCTTTTACGATAAGACTATTCCGTTAAAAAAGTTATTTTCGAAATAAAATTCCAAACCTTAAATTTAAAAAAATCATTATAATCATGTCAAACAACAATAAAATACCCAATTTAAAAGTAATAGCCTTCGACGCCGACGATACCCTATGGATTAACGAAACCTACTTTGATGAAACCGAGAAAAAATTCTGTGGTTTGATGGAAGATTACCTGTCACATCAGGGAATTTCAAAGGAGTTATTCAAAATTGAAATCGATAATCTTAAATTGTACGGTTACGGAATCAAAGGATATATTCTTTCGATGATTGAAGCGGCGATGCGAATTTCAAACAACACCATTCCGATTGAAATAATTGAAAAAATCATCCAGTACGGGAAAGAATTACTCGAAAAACCGATTGTTTTGTTGGAAGGAGTTGAGGAAACTTTACAGGCTTTGCATGGAAAATACAAATTGGTGGTTGCCACCAAAGGGGATTTATTGGACCAACGTCGAAAATTACATAATTCGGGCTTGGGGCACTATTTCCATCACATTGAAGTGATGTCAGACAAGCAAGAAGTAGATTATTCGGATTTGATTAAAAGGTTGGAAATACAACGCGAGGAATTTTTCATGATTGGAAACTCCTTAAAATCGGATGTATTACCTGTTTTAGCCATTGGCGGACATGCGGTTCATATTCCTTTTCACACCACTTGGGCACATGAAAAAATCGACCATAAAGTAGAACACAAAAACTTCCAGGCCTTTGAAAAAATAACAGAAGTTTTGGCACTATTGGAGTTATAAAAAACGCTTTTTTTAAACATACAGACCTAGTTAAAATGCTTTTTATTTAGTACTTTAGCTAGGTTTTTAAATTTAAACGTATTTCCCTTAAAACGCTCAGACCACTAAAGAATTGGATCAGCTTAAATACTAAAAAATGAAAAAGCTCTTAGACCTAGACAATTGGAATCGAAAAGAACATTTCCTTTTCTTTAAACAAATGCAAGAACCTTTCTTTGGAGTAAACGTGGCTATTGATTGTACCAAAGCGTATGAAACTTCCAAAGCGCAGGGTACTTCCTTTTTCATATATTATTTACACAAAACTTTAATGGCCGTAAATGCTTTTGAAAATTTCAGATACCGAATTTCAAACACACACATCTACATATATGACCGAATAGATGGATCGGCAACCATAAGTCGCGCTGATGGCACTTTTGGATTTTCCTTGATAGAATACCATCCCGATTACACGATTTTTGAACAAACAGCAATAAAAGAAATTGAACGTATTCAAGGCACAACAGGTTTATTTACAAGAGAATTCAAAGATGACAATGTCATTCACTTTTCGGCAATTCCCTGGCTGGATTTTACTTCGCTTTCCCATGCTCGCAATATGACTTTCCCAGATAGCTGTCCAAAAATTTCTTTTGGTAAAATGACACTGTCCAAAAAGGGAAAAAGAAAAATGTCGATGTCAATCCATGCTCATCACGGATTGATGGATGCCATGCATGTAGGCCAAATGGTAGACTATTTTCAAGAAATAATGAATCAATAAATTCAATTGATATAAAATGGAATCTGTATTTTTGAATTCATTTTAACAAATTCATCATAGTCAGCAAGCAACGAACTTATGAAAAAAATCATTCTTTTTTTGATTCTAATCCAATGCAACTTCCTTTTTAGTCAGACGGTATTAGCGACCTTTCCATTGGAACTCAAAAAATCTAAAGAATATAAGCAAATTGTAAATGCGGAAAACACTGCCACACACGATGTATTTGCCTTTGTCTCCGACAAAGAGACGCTTACTATCCTAAAATACAACAGTGCATTATTCCTAACCAATCAATATACACTCGCAAGACCTGACATAACCTACAAACTCTTGGCCGGTTATAGTTTCAATGACGATGGAAACCCAACCCTATATTGGTCTTCAGAGGATTTTAAAAAAGTAATAGCCGTCCAATATGATTTGAATACCAAAACCACTGTTGCTGTTTTTAGTTATGATTTGCCTTTTTTCAATCAATCCATTATCACACAATTTCAGGAAAACAATACTTTTTATATTCTTTCACAAAAACATTTCGAACAAAAATTGATTCTGTATGTTTTTAAAAACGGTAAAAAAGAAGAAAAAGAACTAGATTTCGGTTCTTTTAATTTTAAAAACAGTAAAAATCAAGCTTTAACTTTTAGCCAAATTATAGAAGTTTTTCCCATTGAAAAAATAGAAACAAATCAGTTCAATCCATTATTCAAAGGAACGAACAAAACAAAACTTTATGTCCTAAAAAATAGATTGCTTCTCACTTTTGACCATAATTTTAACGAAACGCAAGGCTTCGATATTGACTTGGCGACTTTTGAAATCCAAGAAAAAAATTTTCCACAACCCGTAGTCAAAAAACAACCGAGTCAGTCCAATTCCTATTACCATGAGAATAAAATATACCAACTCAACATCAATGACGAAGAATTATTGTTTGAAATAAAAGATTACAAATCAGCCGAAACCATCAAAAGCATTCCTGTTTCAAAAACTGAAACTATTCCTTTTAAAAGCTCTCCTTTGTGGTTACAATTGGGAGAAGAAAGACCAAAAGAGTTAAAAAATACTGCCAAATTCTTGAATCAATTAGTGTATTTGGAGGCAGGATTAACGGTTTATAAAACACCGAAATCTATCTTAATTACATTGGGCGGAACTGGTGATATCCAATTTACGGATATCGGCCAAGACAACATTAATTTAGCGTTCCGTAATGTCCCAACAACTATTTATTTTGAAAGTTCATTCGATAAAAAATTAGAGCAAACCAAGCAAGAACAGGAACCTCTTGCTGTCGATTTTATTTCCCGTTTTAGGGAAGAACATCCCGAAGTGACCGTCCCTAACATTATCCGCTACAAAAACTACTATATTATGGGATATTACGATACGTATGCCAAACAATACACCATGCGCAAATTCATTGACGGATTTGATAGTTCGTTTTAATGAACTTGGTCGTATGTTACATTTTCATACTATAAATCCATAACGCTGTCTAAACCTCTCTTCAAACCTGTAAAAGAGCTTACATTTCTTATCGCCAGAAGAGCCCCTCCTACATAAGGTTTTGCAGTATTTCCAGCATCCTGTTTCATGGTCAACCTTTCGTCTTCCAGTCCAAAAATGGTTTCCAATCCAATAACAAATCCGGGAAGTCTCACTGAATGCACTTGCATACCATTAATATCAGCACCTCTAGTTTCTTTTATGCCTTTAGTATTTTCTATTGGAACTGTTTTAATTGATGAACCGATTTTTGAGAGTTGATTTGCCAATTCCAATGCACTGCCACTTGGCGAATCTATCTTACTGTTCTTTGCATAATCGATAATCTCCCAATGTGGCATATATCTAGCTGCAATTTTTGCAAAATGGTTAAGTAGAACAACGCTTATCGCAAAATTACCTACAGCCAAAACTGCTTTCCCTTTTTGTTCAGCAACTGCTTTTATATCTTCATAATCATTGTCCGAAAGTCCAGAAGTGCCCACTACAACATTTATTTCTTTATGGATTGCAGTAATTATGTTGTGCTTTGCAATTTCGGGTGAAGTATACTCCATTAAAACATCACATGGTACTGTTAATGCCTCTTCAATTGTTGCAAATACAGGAATATTTCCATCCGTTTCCAAACCTAAAACATCCTTTAAATCTTTGTTTGCATTTTTACGGGAAATAGCGGAAACCAATTCCATGTCTTCTGCCAAAACGATACCTTTACAAAGTTCGGAGGCCGCCCAACCTGTGGCACCTGCAACACATACTCTTATCTTGTTTTTCATTTTATCCATAGTATAAAATATTGAAGTTATTACAAAACATATTCAACTGTAAGTGGCTACAAAAAAGCTAGTTGAATTAATTTTATTTATCAAAACTACAATTAAATACCTGTTTCAAAAAACAGAAAAGGTTCTATACAATAAAATATTAAAGATATAAGAAGATTTAATTCTCGCAGAAAGCACCTATTTGTTGCAAATGTCTTTCTGTTTGGTATTTATTGAAGTTATCCCATTTTGGAGGAGAACTTGTTTTTTGACCATACATCGAATCCAGACAAACATTGTTGTCTTTGTATTTATCATGTAAAACAGCCAAAATTTTGAAGAAAAAGGCATCAAGCATAACGATGGCTTCAAATTCGGATTTTAATGCATTATAATTGCTGTCTGATGGATTCAACAATTGCAATAAATCTAAAACTGCAGTCTTTTCGGCTTCATTGATTTCGGTTAAATAACCATTTTTTAAAGTTTTAAAAACTAAGTTATTCCAAGCCACGCTGTCGTGCCCCCATTGAACATCAGGTAGATTTAAAGAATGCTCACAGATCAGAATAATGGAAAAAAGAACGTCATTTAAATATTCAGCAGGAAACTCATCAAAGCTTCTGAATTCAAAACCACTTTGGTACATTTTTTCCTGATTAAAATCAAGTCCAACCTCCGAAAGCAATTCGTATTCCATGTCAACTTCGATTTGGTCGCGCCACCAAATATTTTCTTCTTTTTCAAACTTTAACAGTTTTCTAAAATCATCTACTTTGTAGGTCAGAATTTTTCCTTTTGGCATCGCTTTATTAAAAGTTCCTACGCCTATGTAACGAGACATGGCATTTCGCATAGAACCCAAAGTGAATTTTTTGTCCAAACTGTACTTATCACTTATCACTCCCATAATATCGGGACTTCCAAGAGTTGCTATAAAAAATGGCTCAAACCATTGCAACAAATAAATTGCATTGGAGTGTGTCTTATCAAATTCATTATAATCTACAATCCTACTGTCTTCAGTCAATGACGGCAAAGTAATGTGAAAATGATACGTTCCATTATTAAACAAAACCAGATTTTCCTGATTGGTCATGAACATATTCAGACCATTGTTGTAATCCGGAAAATTTAATTTTCCATTCAATACAGAGGACTCGTTGATTTTATCAAGGAATAATTTTTTGGTAGCTTTTAGTTCTTTACAGGAATCAGCTATTGTTCGGTTTTCAAAATATTTGGTTACAAATTCAATAGAATCTCCATCAAAATGTACCGAACCCATCGTTTTGTTTCTTTGGGTAATCATACTCTGAATATTGTATGGTTGATCCTCAAGAAAAAGTTCCATAATTGATTT
>NZ_DASTTN010000052.1:0-2153 GCF_035760125.1 Flavobacterium sp. | reverse complement strand
ATTTACGGAATATATTTTTACTGCAAGGAACTCTGTTGAGTGTTTTTGGCGGAATTATCGGTTTGTTATTGGGTGTTGTTTTTGTTGTATTACAGCAACAGTATGAACTGATAATGATAACTCCCACACTGGCTTATCCAGTGGTTTTTACTATAGAAAATATACTTATTGTAATGGCTACTATAATAACGCTTGGTTTTATTGCTTCGTTAATCGCGAGCAGCCGAGTGAGTAAGAAGTTGTTGGATTAATTTTTCTTAACAAATTCCACCAACCACCTTTTTTACTTTTAAAATTCTAAAAGATATAACCAAATTTGAATTGGAAATTAATAACCACTTCATTTTCATCAATTGTGTAAGTATAAGGTTTGTTAAAAAAATTGTGTCTATAGCCAATTCCAGCAGAACACTCAGAATAAAAATGCTTACGGATACTAGTTCTTCGAATACCATATTCCGGAATTATAGAAATGAAAGGAGCAGCTTCAAAATCCTTGGTGTTTACTAAAGCCATTCTACTAGGAACATAAGTCGTTAAAAGAGAAAAATAATTAGAACCGTTATTTATTGTGTTTTTGTTCAAACGATTACGGCGGTCTAAACCATAATACCAACGTGGCTCTATATTAATATACGGTACGATTAAAAAAGATGTTTCCGTTTTACCATCAGGATATTTCGCAGTTGAAGATCCGGTTGAGAGTCCAATTTCACTTCTTAATGTTATTTTTCGGTCTAATCGTGTTTCATTCTGAAAGCTAAGACTAAGTAATCCAACCTGCACACTATTCAAACTTTTTTCAACCGATACTTGTTGTGTTTCTTGTGCGTTTGCTAAAAAACTTATTAAAACTAAACCTAAAACTAAATAATTTTTCATCTTATATTTTTTGCAAAAGTAATTTTTATTTTACAAAATCAAAGAGAGGAATCAATAATTACACCATTTGATAATCTGCATAAGCCTCTTCTATCTCATTCAAAACAGTAAATAATTCTTCTGGGCGATCTAGTGTTACTAATTTTTGTTTGTACGTTTTGAAAGAATGAATTCCTTTGAAATAATTGGTGTAATGCGGTCTTGTTTCAACAATACCAAGTCTTTCTCCTTTCCATTCCATTGCCCACGTAAGGTGATTACGCACGGCTTCGGCTCTGTCGGCAACGGTAGGTTTTGCTAGATGCTCGCCTGTTTTGAAATAATGCTTGATTTCGTTGAAAATCCAAGGATAACCAATGGCGGCACGACCAATCATTATTCCGTCGATACCATATTCGTTTTTATAATGCAATGCTTTTTCGGGGGAATCAATATCTCCGTTACCAAAAATAGGCATTGTGATTCTTGGATTGTTTTTGACACGGGCAATATGTGACCAATCGGAGTGGCCTTTGTACATTTGGGCACGGGTTCTGGCGTGGATGCTCAAAGCGGCGACACCAATATCTTGCAAACGCTCGGCAACCTCGTCTATATTTATAGAGCTGTCGTCCCAACCCAAACGTGTTTTTACGGTAACAGGCAAATGCGTGCTATCAATAACGGCTTGAGTTAAGCGAATCATTAAATCTACGTCTTTCAAAACACCGGCACCGGCGCCTTTACAAACGACTTTTTTGACAGGGCAACCAAAATTGATGTCTATTAAATCTGGGTTTACAGTAGAAACTATTTTGGACGATAACGCCATTGCTTCTTCGTCACCGCCAAAAATTTGGATTCCTACGGGTCTTTCATAATCGAAGATGTCTAATTTCATTCGGCTTTTGATGGCGTCGCGAATTAGTCCTTCGGAAGAAATAAATTCGGAGTACATTAAATCGGCGCCATGTGTTTTGCACAATCTGCGGAATGGAGGGTCACTCACATCTTCCATAGGTGCTAACAATAGGGGGAATTCTGGTAATATAATGTTGCCAATCTTAATCATCGTCCTTTAAATTTTTTGCAAAATTACATCTTTTAAGCGAAAGGATAAAAAACTTAATGACATTAGATAAGTAAGAGGGTGATTTTGAATAATATGGTAACTAATTAAGGGGTATATGTATTACAATTTGAAAAGACTTTGGGTAAATGCTTGAGTTTCCTATTTTGAAACTTTGAAACTGTTGAATTTAGAGTATATTTGCAGATTAATTGTCGCTTTA
>NZ_DASTTN010000051.1:0-10266 GCF_035760125.1 Flavobacterium sp. | reverse complement strand
ATAACCTGTATTAAAGAAAGTCAGCATTTTTGATGGAGTGATTGCCGAATCGTCTTTCTCATCCACTTTCGAAACAGTAATTTCCTCATCTTCAGGAACAATAGTATAGTTCTTCTTACCATCAAAAATCTTGGTGATTCCCATAAAATTCAACACATACTGATTCCCTTTCATCACTACGGTTCCTTTACTGTCCTGATTAATATTCTCTTTGGCATTATTCAAAGAATATTTAAAGTCGATCGTAATATTATCGTAGCTTTTTACTTTGGCAGTTACTTTATCCAACAAAGCTTTTGCTTTTTTATCTTGTGCCTGAGTCGAAAATCCAATGAAAAAGGCAACCAAAAGTCCCACTACCATTTTCACACCTATTTTGTGTTGTAATCTCATTTGTTCTTTGTTTTGCTGTATGCTTATTAATGTATTCTTGTGTATTATTGAGTTTTTAATCATTTTGGCGTGACCCCGTTGAGTAAAGGGGCTTACTGATAGCACCGCTTACAAAGCCCCTTTACTCAACGGGGTCGGGCTATCCGCGCTACTTCGGTAGCTAGCTACTATCCCTCACGCATCCGTCTAATATCGTATTTGGTGCAAATGTAAAGAGCTAAAAAATGAAAAGTATCTAAAAAAAAGCTAAATTTCTATTATTAACGCTCAAGACTCAACATTCTATTCTCTATATTCTAAAACCTAAAATCTGCAATCTAAAACTAACTTTCATTATTAAAAAACTGATCCAGTCCCGTCATATCCTGTATATTCACGCTTCTGGCTTTACTTCCTTCAAAAGGACCTACAATTCCGGCAGCTTCCAGTTGGTCAATCAATCGACCAGCCCTGTTGTAACCCAGTTTCAGTTTACGTTGTAATAACGAAGCCGATCCTTGTTGCGCATTTACGATTACTTCGGCAGCTTCCCTAAACAAAGTATCTCTTTCAGAAATATCCATTTCCAAATTAATTCCACCATCTTCTCCTATGAATTCAGGAAGTAAATAAGCAGTGGCATACGCTTTTTGCGAACCAATAAACTCGGTTATTTTTTCAACTTCAGGAGTATCAATAAAGGCGCACTGTACACGAACCACATCATTTCCGTTCGTATATAACATATCTCCCCTACCAATCAATTGATCCGCACCTTGAGTGTCCAAAATTGTTCTGGAATCTATTTTTGAGGTTACCCTAAAAGCGATTCTCGCAGGGAAGTTGGCTTTTATCAAACCTGTAATTACATTCACCGATGGTCTTTGTGTCGCAATAATCAAGTGAATACCAATAGCACGAGCCAATTGTGCCAAACGCGCAATAGGTACTTCAACCTCTTTACCGGCAGTCATAATCAAATCGGCAAACTCATCCACTACCAATACGATATAAGGCAAAAATCGGTGTCCGTTCTCCGGATTTAATTTTCTGGCCTTGAATTTTTCGTTGTATTCTTTGATGTTTCTTACCATCGCATCTTTCAATAACGAATAGCGGTTGTCCATCTCCACACAAAGCGAATTCAATGTAGCAACAACCTTAGCATTATCGGTGATAATGGCATCTTCAGTATCGGGCAATTTGGCCAGATAATGTCTTTCAATTTTATTAAAAAGTGTTAGCTCAACTTTTTTTGGATCCACCAATACAAATTTCACTTCGGCTGGATGTTTTTTATACAAAAGAGATGTCAAAACCGCATTCAATCCCACCGATTTCCCTTGTCCTGTAGCACCCGCCATCAATAAGTGGGGCATTTTAGCCAAGTCAACCACAAAAGTTTCATTCGAAATGGTTTTTCCAAGGGCAATAGGCAATTCCATTTCCGCCTCTTGGAACTTGGCAGAACCAATCACGCTTTTCATAGAAACCATTGTCGGATTCTTGTTTGGAACCTCAATACCAATAGTTCCTTTTCCTGGAATAGGCGCAATAATACGAATCCCTAATGCCGAAAGCGACAAAGCAATATCATCTTCCAAACTCTTAATTTTGGAAATACGAATTCCTGCTTCAGGTACAATTTCATATAAAGTTACCGATGGACCAACAGTCGCCTTGATTTGTGCTATTTCTATTTTGTAATTACGAAGAGTATCTACAATTTTATTCTTGTTTTCTTCCAGTTCTTCCTGGTTGATGGTAATTCCTCCTGTCGAATATTCTTTTAATAAATCGATGGTTGGAAATTTGTAATTGGATAAATCCAAAGTAGGATCGAATAAACCAAAATCCGACACCAACCGTGAAGCTAAATTATCTTCGATAATATCTTCTTCGATAGCTTTTTCAATTACAAAAGCTTCTTCTTTAGCAGGTTCTACCGTTGGCAAAATCTCCATTGGAAGCGGTTTAAGAGTAGGTTCCAAATTGATTTCGGAAGCATTTGAAATTGTTGGTTTCAAAGCTTCTTTGTTAATTTCAAACTGAGACCCGGTAGTTTTTAAATGGATATCATCCAATTCTTCATCCTCTTCAGGTTCTTCAACGGCAAATTCCTCAAGATTATAAGCACTTTCAGTAGAAGCCAATATTGGGCCTGTAGCCATATCCTCTTTGATTTCTTTTTTGGTGTTTTCAAAAAAGGATTGCACTTTTTCTGGTGATACCTGCAATTTGAAAATCAAATAAATTATTAAACCAAAAACTAAAACCAGAAGTGTTCCTGTTTTGCCAATATAATCTTGTGAGAATAAATTCAATTCATATCCAATTGTCCCGCCCAATTCAGGCATCGAAGTGGCAAAAAAACCAAATAGAACAGATAAAACAATAACAGCAAATAAATCCCAAAACCAAACTCCTTTTAGTTTTTTAATCGATAGACTCAAAACCAAATACATTCCGGTCAGGAAAAATAAACGAACAAATAAAAAGGAAGCAATACCAAAACCTCGGTACACAAATAAATCGGCAAGATAGGCTCCAAATTTACCCAACCAGTTTTGAACTTCTTCTTTACGGTCTGTTAATTCGGAAACAGCGCTTTGATCGATTTTTCCATAGATAAAAAAGGAAACAAATGCGACTAATAAAGCGATTGAAAATAATACCAAAAGAGATCCCAAAACAATTTTGTGCTGTTTGGTGAATTCCCATGATCTTATGCCTTTAGATTCCGATTCATTTTTTGTATCTAAAGATTCTTTTTTTGTAGATTTTGCCATTCTTGAATTTAATTGAACCTATAAAAATTTTGGGATATAAATAATTAGACCAATTGCGATTGCTGTTAATGCAGCAAAAAATACTGCTCCAGCAGCAATATCTTTTATAAAACCAATTCTTTCATGATAATTTGGGTGGATAAAATCGGCTATTTTTTCGACAGCTGTATTCAATCCTTCAACACTCATAATTAAACCAATAGCCATTGTTTGAAAAAGCCATTCGGTAGTTGAGATATGAAAATAAAAACCGGCAATAGTCATTAAGATTCCAATTGAAAATTGAACCATAATACTGTGCTCGGTGGTAATTAATTTTACGGCACCCAGAAAAGCAAATTTCACGCTTTTCAATCGGCCTGTAAATAATGTATTGTCTTTTTGGAATTCCATTATATAGTATTAAAGTGCAGCTAAAGCAGCTTCGTAATTTGGTTCATTTACAATTTCATCCACTTGCTCTGTATGTGTAATTGTCCCATTTTCATCAACAACGATAATCGCTCTTGAGTGCAATCCCGCCAATGGGCCATCAACAATGTCTAAACCATTATTTTTTCCAAAAGTACCATCCTGAAAATCAGATAGATTCACTACATTTTCAAGACCTTCAGCACCACAAAAACGTTTTTGAGCAAAAGGTAAATCTCTTGAAATACATAAAACAGTAGTGTTTGCCAAATTACTTGCACTCTCGTTGAATTTTCTAACTGATGTTGCACAAGTTCCTGTATCGATGCTTGGAAAAATATTTAAAACCAATTTTTTACCTGCAAAAGTGCTTAAATCAGCAACCGACAAATCGTTTTGAACTAATTTAAAATCAGCCAGTTTTGAACCAACTTTTGGTAATTCACCTGAAGTGTGTATTGGGTTTCCTCCTAATGTTATAGACGCCATATTGTTTGTTTTTTTAATGAGGTTCAAAAGTAAGGATTAATATTTGAATCTAAAAGGATTTGTTTTTTGAGTTGAAACTTGATCGTTATTAGATATTGTTACATTGTTTTGTGTCAAAATAATATTGATTATTATAATAATTCAGTTTCTATTTCAATGGTACCGGACAGTATCTTATGAACTGGACAAGCATTTGCAACTAAAATCAAACGCTTTTTCTGATCTTCATCGACTGTAGCCGCAAACTCAAGTTTTCTAGTAAAAAGAGTTTTACCTTCCATTTCGATTAGTTCTGTTTCTACTTTTATTTCGGGTATGTTCCAACCTTTCTTATCGATATACATCCGCAGTGTTGCCGATGTACAGGCACTCAATGATGCCGTAAGCAATTCTCTGGGTGAAAATCCTGTATCCTTCCCTCCTTTCTCAACAGGTTCGTCAGCAATGATGATATTTCCTGTAGGAGATTTGATTTCTATTTGAAAAGGAACTTCTTTGATATGAGCGATTACTTTTGCCATGATAATTATCTGAATTTAGGTTGTGGTAAGGGTACAAACTCGGTTTCATTTGGAACTTTCGGAAACTTTTGATCAATCCAATCCTGTTTTGCTTTTTCAATTACGGCTTTATCGGAATGAACAAAATTCCAATAAATAAAATGCTCTTCCGGAAAAGGTTCGCCTCCAAAAATATAAACCGTACAATTTTCGCTCATTTCAAACTGACAAAGACTACTTTCCTTGGCTACTAATATTTGTTTTGAGGCGTAGGTGTTGCCGTCATTTTTGATTTCACCTTCCAAAATATACAAAGCGCTTTCTCCAAACAGGTCTTTACCAATATTCAATGTGGCTGGACTAGTACTTTTAATCTCGATTAAGTACAAAGGACTGTAAACGGGAACAGGAGATTCTTTTCCAAAAGCTTTTCCGGCAATGAGTTTTATGGAGACATTATCTTGCTGCCATTCAGGAATATCTTTGGCTTCAATATGGAAGAAAGAAGGTTCTATATTTTCCATTGCTTTGGGCAAAGCAACCCAAATTTGTAAACCATGAAGACTTTTATCGGTAGTTCTCAAACGCTCTGGTGTTCGCTCCGAATGGACTACTCCTTTTCCGGCGGTCATCCAATTGACTGCGCCTGGCGTAATTTCCATTTCGGTGCCAATGCTGTCGCGATGCAATATTGCTCCCTCAAACAAATATGTGAGTGTCGATAACCCAATATGCGGATGGGGTCCAACATCTAAGTTTTGATATTCCTTTAGTTTTGCCGGTCCCATGTGATCCAAAAACACAAAAGGCCCTACGGCACGTTTTTCACGAAAGGGCAACAACCTGCCTACTAGAAAATTTCCAATATCGGCAGCTCTTTCTTCTATAATTAATCCAATGTTTGACATAGTGCATTGTTTGAGAGTTTAATATCTTAAGAGATGAAATAGGATTATTCAAAAGACAATCTAAATTAATTAAAAAAACAAAGGAATTGGAAATGAAACCAAAAATCTTGTTATGAAATGAGCATAACCGAAAATTGGTCGCAAATACCAATGAAGATATGCGACTCGAACGATAGTGACAGGCGAAGCAATTACATATGACCGTTAAAAATCAATAAATATCTACATATGAAAAACAGATTTGCATGAGGGATCGCAACGGCATCTCCCGATTTAGAAAAACAAGGCTTTTTTGCCGTAGTTTTTGTTAATAGGGAATACAGTGTAGAGCCCGACCTCGTTACCTAAATTATTATTATGAAATCCAAATACTGTAACGAGGTCATGCCCAAATTAAAACGCTCCAAAGTCATGTAACTCTTTTACAAAAAGCTGTAACTTATTAGAAGATTATCTGCTGAACTTTGCATTGTAAACTTAAAACCATACAAAAATGGCAACCCCTATAAATAACACATTTTATATTCCGCTGGAAGATGTTGAGAGCGAACATTGCGCGCTTATCGTTGATAACGGCCTTGACAAAATAAAAAACATCGATTCCCATAAAGTGGAACTTAACAATAACAGAGCCGTGATTACAGCCTCGAAACCGGAAGCATTACCAGAAGCCATCAGTGCGATTCGGGATTTGGGTTATGGCGTGACCACGGTAAAGAAAACCTTCCCAGTTCTGGATATGAGCTGCGCTTCATGTGCTGTCGGAGTGGAAACAGCTATACAAATCCAACCCGGAATTGTTAACGCATCGGTCAATTTTGCGACAGCTACAGTTGCCCTGGAATATTTGCCCAACATGATTACGCTTGCCGAAATCAAGAATGCGGTTCAAATGGCTGGTTACGATTTGCTCATCGACGAAGACAGTAAACAAACCGAAACGCTGGAAGAAATACATGAAAAAAAATTCAACCAATTGAAATTGAAAACGCTTTGGGCTGCGTTACTTACGGTGCCAGTGGTTATCATTGGAATGTTTTTTATGGATATTCCTTACGCTAACGAAATCATGTGGATTTTATCGACACCTGTCATCGTTTGGTTTGGCAAAAATTTCTTCATTAATGCATGGAAACAGGCCAAACATCGTTCGGCCAATATGGACACGTTGGTCGCTTTGGGAACAGGAGTGGCGTATATTTTTAGCGTATTCAACACTTTGTTTCAGCATTTTTGGCATGAGAGAGGTTTGCACGCCCACGTCTATTTTGAAGCGGCAGCGGTAATTATTACTTTTATTCTGTTGGGAAGATTACTGGAAGAAAAAGCCAAAGGAAATACCTCATCGGCCATAAAAAAACTGATGGGATTACAGCCCAAAACCGTAACCATTATTACCAGAAATGAGCAACAAACCACGATTCCGATTGACAAGGTAAACCACGGAGATATTATTCTTGTAAAACCAGGAGAACAAATTGCAGTGGATGGAGTTGTCACCAAAGGAAATTCATACGTGGACGAAAGCATGCTGAGCGGCGAACCCGTTCCGCTCTTGAAAAAAGAAAATGAAAAAGTGTTCGCAGGAACGATTAACCAAAAAGGAAGTTTTCAATTCCGCGCCGAGAAAGTAGGTTCTGAAACGATGCTAGCCAACATCATCAAAATGGTGCAGGAAGCTCAGGGAAGCAAAGCCCCTGTCCAAAAACTAGTTGACAAAATAGCGGGGATCTTTGTTCCTATTGTGATTGCGATTGCTTTTATTGCTTTTGCTTCGTGGGTTATTTTAGGAGGCGAAAACGGTTTTTCTCAAGGATTGATTGCCTTTGCCACCGTTTTGGTTATTGCCTGTCCGTGTGCTTTGGGATTGGCCACTCCTACCGCAATTATGGTAGGGATTGGTAAAGGCGCCGAAAAAGGAATTTTGATTAAAGATGCTGTAAGCCTCGAACTGTCCAAAAAAGTAAATACCGTGGTTCTCGACAAAACGGGCACCATCACCGAAGGCAAACCAGTGGTAACTGATTCCCATTGGGTTGATGAAAGTGTGGTTCTAAAACAAATCTTAGTTAGTATCGAAAAACAGTCTGAACATCCTTTGGCGGAAGCCGTAATCAAACATTTTGACGACAATAACAGCATTGTCTTGGAGCATTTTGAAAGCATCACCGGAAAAGGAATCTCGGCAACGATAGCGGGCAAAAAATATTTAGTGGGAAATAAAAAACTGTTATTCGAAAAGAACATAACACTTTCAGAAACACTTTTTGAAAAAGCTATCCATTGGAGTGCCGAATCGAAAACGGTGATTTGGTTTGCGGACGATAGTCAAGCGATAGCGGCAATTGCCATTGCCGATAAAATTAAAAAAACTTCTATTGAGGCTATTCAGCAATTGCAGGAACTAGGAATTGCAATTTATATGCTTACCGGCGACAATGAAGCTACGGCTGAGAGCATTGCTAAAAAAACAGGAATCACCAACTATAAAGCCGAAGTATTACCCGAGCAAAAAGCAGCTTTCATAAAACAATTACAAAGTGAAGGAAAAATTGGGGCGATGGTCGGCGACGGAATTAACGACAGTACCGCACTAGCTCAAGCCGACGTGAGCATTGCAATGGGAAAAGGCAGTGACATTGCGATGGATGTGGCCAAAATGACCATCATCTCTTCCGACCTCAACAAAATTCCTGAAGCCATAAAACTATCCAAACAAACTGTGGCGACCATTAAACAAAATCTGTTTTGGGCCTTGTTTTATAATGTCATAGGAATTCCTATAGCTGCGGGCGTTTTGTATCCCCTCAACGGATTTCTGTTGAATCCAATGCTTGCCGGAGCGGCTATGGCTTTGAGCAGCGTAAGCGTGGTGAGCAACAGCCTTAGATTAAAATGGGAAAAATAAAATAGTTATTAGTGACTAGCCATAAGTAATTAGTATTTCCGAAACTAAAAATTTTAAAACAACGATAAATAAAACAACAATGAACACTAAATCAAACGAAAAAGGATCTTTTGTTTTCAAAACAAATATAAACTGCGGTGGCTGTGTGGCCAAAATAACTCCATTCCTGGATGCTACAGATGGTATTGAAACATGGACTGTGGATACTGAGAATAGAGATAAAATTCTGTCTGTTGCTTGCAATGGAATTTCCAAAAACGAAATTATTGATACCGTTCAAAAAGCGGGGTTTAAAATTGAGGCTTTAGATTAAAGAACACTCTTCCTATTATCAAAAAAGTGAATCGGTTTTCGGCTCATCGGGTTAAAAATTATAGGTCTTAGCACTTCATTCGTAGTGAATTCAATTTTTGGAGTTACTCGCAATTTGGCTCTAAAATGGTCTTTTAATTCCTGAAGAAAAATCGGTGTGGGGTCTTTAACTGCAATCTTTATCAGAATCTCATCGGTTCCTAAATCATTGGTTGCGATTTCAATGATGTAGCTTTCTATAGCATCAAAATCATTCAGAACGTCGTGCATTGCGGGTGGGTACAAAGTGGTTCCTTTGTATTTTATCATGTGCTGTTTTCTTCCGATAACAGGTCCTACACGCAATGTATTTCGTCCACACAAGCAAGGATCAGTGTGCAACTGAACAATATCACCCGTTTTAAAACGAACCAAAGGCATCGCTTCAATCCCAAGTGTCGTAAAAGTTAATTCTCCGGACTCTCCATTTTTTACGGGATTATTTTTTTCATCCAATACTTCTACAATAATCAATTCCGGATGATGGTGCCCTCCTACTCCATGCTCGCATTCCGTAAAGGCTGTGCTCATTTCGGTGGAAGCATAAGTGGAGAACAACTTAATTTTCCATTTATCCGATATTTTTTTAGACAGCGCATTCATTGTGAAATCCTGATTCCTAAGCGATTCCCCAATACAAATTGCGCCTTTCACACTTGAATTATTGAAATCAATATTATGGTTTTCGGCATATTCAATCATTTTCAGCAAAAAGGAAGGAACCGTAATTAAATAAGTTGGTTTGTATTTTAAAATAGAATCCCATTGCAATTCCGGAATTCCTGCACCAACACGAATTACCCCCACTTTCATTTTTCGAAGACCCAGAAAATAAGCCAATCCTGCCATAAAACGACGGTCTATTGTCGTCATCAACTGCACAATATCACCTTCTTTTATACCGGCGCAATCAAACGAAATGGCTTCATTATAAGCCAGCCTGTCCAAATCACTATCGGTTAACCCAAAAGTTACCGGATCACCCAAAGTCCCTGATGTGGTGGCGTAATCAATAATCTTATGAGCTGGAACACATAAAAAATCATCGTTGTATTTTTGTAAATCTTCCTTGGTGGTAACTGGCAACTGAGTTAAATCTTCAAGAGTTTTTATGCTGGCAATATCAATGTTTTTTTCAGCAAAAAGGGAACTATAAAAAGGTGAATTGGTATTCACATAACTTAAAAGCTCTGCCAATTTTTGTTCCTGAAACGATTTTATTTCGGCTGTAGTTGCAATTTCTATCTTTGGAATCATTATCGTTTTCTTTTTATTTTCTTTAAATAATTGACAACCTTCTCTTTTTCAGGAAGCGAGCTTATTTCTTTGGTCAAAGCTTTCTCAAATTGTTCTTGAGCCAAACCGTATTTTTTATTTTGATAAAAGTACAATCCTGCTTTATAATAAACAACCCAATAATCAGGATTTAAAGATTGATAATATCCAATGAAATCTGAAGGTAAATTCTCTTTGCTTTTTAAAAAGAGATCAATTTTTTTATCCTCTATCCGAAACTGTTCATAGTTTTGATAGGCTAC
>NZ_DASTTN010000050.1:0-4102 GCF_035760125.1 Flavobacterium sp. | reverse complement strand
TAGGTGTTGGGAATGGTTTGGATGCTTTAACCCTTATTTTTAAAGGTTATATTCAACTAGGAAAATTTCAAAAAGGGGATGAGGTTATTGTGCCTGCCAATACCTATATCGCGAGTATTCTTGCTATTCTTCAAGCCGATTTAGTGCCTGTTTTGGTCGAGCCAAAGTTGGAGACCTACAATATAAATCCGAGTTTAATTCAAGACAAAATAACACCAAAAACTAAAGCAATTCTAGCTGTCCATCTTTATGGTCAATTAGCCGAAATGGGTGCTATAAATGAAATTGCTACTCGAAATAGTTTAGTTGTTGTAGAAGATGCAGCCCAATCAGCAGGCGCAATCAGTAATCTAAAATCAAACGCAGCAGCATATAGTTTTTATCCAGGGAAAAACCTTGGCGCATTGGGAGATGGAGGTGCTGTTGTGACGAATGATAATGAGTTAGCCAAAACGATTCGGTCGCTTCGTAATTATGGTTCGGAAACGAAATATCAGAATGATTTTATAGGTGTAAACTCGAGATTAGATGAATTGCAGGCTGCATTTTTAAAACTAAAATTACCTAATTTAAATGCTGATAATGAAAAAAGAAGAACCATTGCCAAACGTTATTTGTCCGAAATAAAAAATGATAAAATTATTTTGCCATTTTGGGATTTAAGTAACAATCATGTTTTTCATCTTTTTGTCATTAGAACCCAAAATAGAGTAGGCTTACAGGAATATTTAACCCAAAATAATATTCAGACTGTAATTCATTATCCGATTCCGCCCCATAAACAGAAAGCTTTTTCAAGTTGGAATAATTTGTCTTTTCCTATTACCGAAAAAATACACAACGAAGTATTGAGTTTGCCTATAAGTCCAGTTATGAAAATGGATGAGGTAAGTTTTGTTGTGGAGATTTTAAATAAATACTAAATTGAACTTCATAAAAAACATAACGCAAACTCAGTTGTTTAAAATTTCATCTTTAAACAGTTTAAGTGTTATTCTGAAAATTGGAGTCGGACTTGTAACTTCCAAATTATTGGCTGTTTTTGTTGGACCTAGCGGAATGGCTTTAGTTGGCAATTTGAGAAATTTTATGACCTCGTTGGAAAGCATTTCAACTTTGGGTTTTCAAAATGGCATAGTAAAATATGTAGCTGAGTGCGACGAAGATAAATCCGAACTTCAGAAAATAATGTCGACAGTTTTTATTAGCTTGTTGTTGGTTGCAATTGGCTTAAGTGGTGTTTTATTTTTCTTAGCAGCCTATTGGAACAATCAAATCTTTGGAAGTCATTATGATTATTCTTCAGTATTTAAGGTGTTGGCTTTGGCTTTGCCATGGTACGCCGTTTCTTTATTTTTGGTTTCCGTTATTAATGGTTTGGGGCGATTCAAAAAAGTAATTTGGATTACAATTTTAGGGAATGCCATTGGATTATTAGTATCATTAGTTTTGATATGGAATTATAAAACCTTGGGAGCTTTACTTGCTATTGTAGTTACACCAGCTTTGTTGTTCTTGGTTAGTTTTTATTTTGTCAATAAGGAAATTCTTTTTTTGAATATCATTCGGTTTCATTATTTTGATTTTAAAATCATAAAAAATCTGTCTTCGTATTCGATTATGGCATTGGTTTCTTCCGTATTTGGACCATTGGTTTTTCTCGCCATCCGAAAAAATGTAATCGCTACAGTAGGAATTGACCAAGCTGGCTATTGGGAAACAATGACTCGAATTTCATCTTATTATATGCTATTTGTGAGCACTATTTTGACAGTATATTTTTTACCCAAATTAGCCAGTGCCAAAACTGATATAGAAACAAAAAATGTTTTTTGGAGTTATTACAAAAGTATTTTGCCACTGTTTATTGTTGGTTTTATTCTGATTTATGCATTACGTTTTTTTATAGTTGAATTGCTTTTCACCAAAGATTTTTTGCCTGTTACAGTGATGTTCTTTTGGCAATTGGTTGGAGATATTTTGAAGGTTGCTTTCTTAATTTTGGGCTATCAATTTTTTGCCAAGAAATTGACCGTTGCCTTTGTTATTTCCGAAATAGCTTCGCTAGCCGTTTTGTATTTTTTAAGTAATTATTTAATCCAATTTTTTGGAATCCAAGGAGTTTTAATTGCTCAAGTTCTGGATAATTTTATTTATTTATCGGTGTTGGTGATTTATTTTAGAAAAAATTTGTTTTTGAATTAAATACACAATTTTAATTTCCCCAAACCTCTAAATACTTTTTAGCAATTGTTACATAATCGTGTTCTTTTTCGATAAATGTTCTGGCTCGTTTTCCAATTGCAATAATCTCTTTTGGGTTTTCTATCAAAAAAGAAAGTTCATTGACAAGTGAATTTACATCAGGAAGCGCATTTATACATACTCTTTCGGTTAAATTGTAATGTTCCATAAACTCAGTTTCAGCCCCAGTAAAAACCACTTTACCTTTTGCCATAGCTTCAAGAGCATTGTAGCCTTGGTCGTAGCTGAACGTTTGGTCCAAAAGGATGTGTGCCTTGTCGTACAGTTCAATATAGTCAGAATAAGGGATGGATTTAGTAGTGATTATTTCGACACGATTTGTATATTTTTTATTGATAATTTCCAATGCTTTTTCGAAGAAATTATTTCCCTTTTTATAATAGTTGACTTCATTAATTCCGTGAAAAATAATTATTTTATCTGTTACATTCAAAGGGGTGTAGAAAAGGTTATTTGTTATTATAGGATAAGGAATCAGAATAGTAGCTTTTGAATGATTTTTTAATGGAATGTAATAATCCATATCACCCGGGATTACAGATTCAATGTTTTTGTAGACAAATTCATGTAATTCAATAAATGACTTTTTCACGTATCTCAAAGTGAATTTACAATGCCCTAAATTAGGATTCTCTTTGCAAGGCGTCAGAACGGAGTATTTGAATTGGTCTTCAAGCATATATTTTACGCAGATGTAATCATCACCGCAGGAAGAGAGAAATGTTTTTTTGTTGTTTTTGAAGATGTAATGGAGCATCTTTTTTTCAAAATATACGGTCGATTGTAATGGATATTCATTGACTAGTTGAACAATGTCAAAACCTGTTGCAGCCTTTCTGTTGATGAAGAATCGAACGGCCAATTCAAACTGGGCGATATCGAATTTAATGAGTCTGTAAATTATTTGTCTGAATACATTCAAAATGAAATTATCTCTCAGTAATTTGGCATATATGGAGATATCTACAGGATAATTTTTGAAATCATTGTCGCCTATAAGAGTCACATCATGCCCAAGTTGCAGGAGTCCCTCTTTTAACGAATTGTGAAATCGACTGTATTCGCCTACCAATAAAATCCTCATTATTGTCTATATTTGTTACGAAAATAATGAATCAAGAATGATAAATCCAAGTCGGAAGTATAAAATTGCATTAATAGGCGACTCTTTGACTAACGGTGGTGCTGAAAAAGTACATTCTTTATTATCTGTTTATTTTGAAAATGTCGGAATGGAAGTTTTTAATTGCATTTTCTGCGATTTAGTTTCATACAAATATTCAGGTTCATTATTAAATCTAGGGAAAGTTAATCCTCATTCATTTTTTATTACCCGAAAACTTAAGCGTTTTTTTGTTTTTAAAAAGTTTATTAAAAACAATGATTTCGATTTTGTAATTGATTTTAGACAGCGAACTAATTTTATATTAGAGTTACTGATTTCCAATGATATTTATCCTAAGAACACCTATTATACGGTTCATAGCGGT
Organism: Flavobacterium sp.; assembly: GCF_035760125.1. Taxonomy (GTDB): domain Bacteria; phylum Bacteroidota; class Bacteroidia; order Flavobacteriales; family Flavobacteriaceae; genus Flavobacterium. Next base: position 347 of record NZ_DASTTN010000050.1, on the reverse strand, counting down.
GTTTTGGAATTTTATTTTCCTAAAACTAAGTTTTTATCTGATTTGATATATAAAAACAGAAACATAGTTGCAGTTTCTAAAGCCGTTAAGGAAGAAATAGAAAATAAAAAAACTGTCGGATCCGTCAGTTTTATTCACAATCCAATTGATTTACGAACTGCAATTGATTTAAAGAATCAGTTCATGGTTAATGATTCAAGTTATATTTTAGCTGTGGGTAGAATGAATGATGGTATCAAACAATTTGATAAATTGATTTTGGCGTATTCAAAATCTATTTTGCCAGAAAGAAAAATTAAACTTGTCATTTTGGGAGAAGGGAAAAAAAAAGAAACCTACATTAAATT
>NZ_DASTTN010000049.1:0-11658 GCF_035760125.1 Flavobacterium sp. | reverse complement strand
GGGTCATTGCTCATTCCTTGGATGATTAATACACTGATAAAAGATTTTGGGTGTGTATTTGCATAATCTACATATTTAGATTTTGAAGTAGCACCAATTTCAGTTTGAATTTTAGTATATTCTTTCATTAAACCATTGATAGTTGCAGTATCTTTAGTTTGTTGCGCCATTTGCATTTTTTGCATGTTAGCTGTTTGGAAATCCATTAAAGGTTTTTGAATCTTAGTGATTTCTTCATTGAATTTCACATACTCATCATTGTTGTAAGTCCCTGAAATTTTTGACTTTTGAATTGTATCTTTGTTAACAACAACAGTAATATCTCCATTTTCTAAGATGAATGGAATTTTACCTTGAGCACCTTCAATTTGTAAAGTGTGGAAAGATGGTTCAACAGCTTTTCCTTTGATTTCAAATTTACCGTTTTCTATTTTTACTGTATCAACAGCAATTAATCCCATACCTTTCTCATCTTGAGTTTCTAGGATAACTGTTTTACCGTTTTCAAATCCAGTAGCAGTTCCTGTGATAGTGTATTTGTCTTTGCTACAAGAAGTAAGTAATGCTGTAGCAGTAAGAAATAAAATAATTTTTTTCATTTTTATTAGTTAATTGTTTTTAAGGTTACAAAAGTATTTAAAATTATAAATTAACAATAACTTTAGTGCCTAAATTTATGTTATAATTTTCTAGTATTTAAAGTTCTTAAAAACCAGCAAATTCAATGTTTATAATTTTATAATAGTTTGAATATACATGCTCTAGAAACGTATAGAGTTTGTATAAATTAAATAGGTTTCTAAATTATAGAATTTAGGTTTCGCATTGATGAATATGTGATTCAATATGTTCGATTTCATTTAATGTTATCTTGATATCTAAATTCACAGTTCTTAAATCTTTGTGTAGATGCGAACAAATAGGATTTGATTTTAATTTAAAATCAATTTCAGCCTTTATTTTTTCGAGTTTTTCATAGGTTTTGAGGGCATTTTTATATTGCCTATGATATCGATTAATATAATCATTCATGGTTTTGCGGTTAAGTTAGTTTTATTTGGGTAGGCTAATTTATTAAAAAGCTTGTTAAATAAATGTTAACAAATCCAATTTTGATATTTAATATGCTTGGTATCAAGTGTAGTAATTAACAACCTACCGTGATTATTGATATTCCTGATAGTGCCGAATGTTTTTTTAAGCTGTGCATTTATTATTCTTTGTGAGAACAATTTGACTTAAAAGTGTAGAGTTGCAAAAAATTGTCAATTCCCAGCCAAATACATTTGGTTTGATAGTAGATACAATAGTTATTATGTAGATGCAAAAAAAAAGCACTCTGTTTAAGAGTGCTTTTGAATATGATATGATCGAAAAATTATTCTTGGTTGATAGTTTTTCTCCAAGGAAATGCATTAAAAATGTGTCTTTTTGCAAATCTTCCAGGAGAATCAGCGTTTACCATTTTAACGTAAGTGGCTTTAGGAACACTGATGTATTCATAAACGCTTCCGTTTGAGAAATTCACAATCAATCTTCCTTCAACAAATTTGTAATCTGTAATTGTTGCTGTTGAAGTTGTCTCAGTATATTCAGGTAAAAGTTGTTTGATTGTCTCTGCGTTGATACTTACCAAGAAGTGGTAAGCTTCAATAATTTTTTTACTGTTTTCTTCAGCTTCTTTTAAACCAGCATCATCACCTTGAAATTTATCAGGATGTGCATCTTTCATCGCATTACGATAAATGGTTTTCAATTCTTTAAGCTCTACTGTTTTTTCTACATTAAGTAGTTTGCGGTATTCAACTATTTTTTTCATAAATAAGGTAACTACTTGTCTTTTACTATCAAACCAAATGTATTTGGCTGGAAATTGACAATTTTTTGCAAAGGTACACTTTTTTTTAACTTTTTAGTTTAGAGCAAAAAAAAAATCAAAAAAAGTACTTTTTTGATTTTTTAAAATATTTTTTATGTGCTAAAAGTCTATTGTTCAGGCTTCATATTGGCCTTGTCAAAGTTTTTAGATTTTTTTGGGTATTTATTATAACTGATATCACTTGGGTTTTCAATTACACTTTTTATAGTAATCCAATCACCAAGATTGTGTTTCTGAGCCATTTTGAAGTCCAAAAGGTAAATTCCACAAAAATAATTATTGTTTTCATCTTGCTCCATTATCCCTGTAAAAACGCCTTTTTGTAACATTCTTTCTTCTGATGCTTTGGTCATAATCTATTTGTTTTAAAATAATTCTGGGACAAAGTTAGCTAATTAATCGGAAATTGAAGGGAGAATTGGGGTTGAAATGTTTTTTCGGGAATTGAATAGTTACTATTTATACGTAAATAGGATTGCGAGCGGGTGAGGGATAAGAGCTAGCTACCGAAGTAGCGCGGATAGCCCGACAGCATAAAGGAAAGGGACCGAATCACCACTACGTAAATTTGGTCGCTTTTCTTTATGGTGGCACCCCATAATAGTTGTTTTTGGAATTGATTTGGTAGTTACTGTTGTTTGTGGTTACCTTTGTTTTATGGAAAAAGTATTTCGACCAAGCCCAAAATCATTCAAAAATACATTTTGTGTTTTTCATGAAGTGTTACCTGATCGAATTGAAGGAATGCCAGTGCAATATGACAGTCAATCTGGTAGCAAATATTTTTATACCAAGGAAGGGATGTATCGCCTGTCCAATCATTGGGGCCGTTTGGCTAATAGCAAATGGAGATTGGAGCCAATGGAACCGGAAACAGAATCCAAATTCAAAATAGGTTTTGCGACCTGGAATGAATTTTATCCGGATAATGCAGAAGAGGAATTGTATTATTTGGAAGCCAATTACGAGAAGAAAACTGTTAATTACCAGCACCGCAACAGTCCAAAATATGATTCAAAAGCCATACTGAGAACAAGTTTTTTTACTGCAAAAAGAATCAAGCAGATTCGGAATTTATTTGAACTTACTTCTTGGGCCAAGTATTTTGATTATGATGATATTGATGAATTACGCAAGGAAATTATTGAGGAACTAATTTTTACCAATAAAACATTGGAAGAAATAAAAAGAGAAATACAATGAGCCGAAACAACGAAAAAAACATAAAGAAACACAACGATAAACTTCACAAGGCGCAAGACAAGGCCAAGAAAGCAGCAATGGATCGTAAAGAAAAACTAAAACAAATCACTAAAAAATTCAATGAAGGGAAGTCTTCTGAGGATAATTAAATCGGATAATCATGGACAAAAATAAATTTAGCGAATTAAAAAGTGGCGTTCAGGAAATAATTGATTTTATTGCCAGTAAAAATGCAAGAGAAGCTAATAATAAATTGGTTGAAGTTAGTGAGGAATTGGATGAAATGCTGGATCATCTCGAAGAGGATGAGGATCTTATAGAAATCAGTAAATATCAAGTATTATTGAATCAATTACAGCAAAGAATAATTTTGCTTGACGGGCAAATATAGTCCATCGTATTGATGTTTTTAAATAAATTATGACTTCCAAAAAATGTTATTGTGGTTCTCAGGAATCTTTTGAATCGTGCTGTGATCTTTATATTAGTGGAGCTCAACAAGCGTCAACCGCTTTGGTATTGATGAAATCGAGATATTCGGCTTACGCAACTCATCAGGCTGACTATTTATTGGCAACAACACATAGCAGCGAAAGGAAATATTACTCTAGAGAAGAAATTTTGCATTGGGCTACAACCAATAAATGGCAAAAACTTGAAATAATTGCTTCTACCGAAAATACAGTGGAGTTTATGGCATATTTTATTGATAGTAATAATGTAAATCAAGTGCATCATGAATTTTCTACTTTTAAAAAGGAAAATGGAAGTTGGTTTTATGTGGATGGGAAGTTTAAATAATTAAGATTTTAAAACTAAAATATGAAAAATTGGATTCAATTATTGCCAATTGTTTTACTTATTATTGGTTGCAAAAGCGCTGTAACAGTGCCGAATGAGGCTACGAAAACAGAACCTACTTTTGCTTACAAACAGCAAACAGAGAATTTGGAGAAAGGTATTTATTTTAGAGGAAATGGTAACGAACCCGATTGGAATTTGAAAATATCAGAGAAAACCATTGAGTTCACTTCTTTGATACCAGGCTTTGCAACATTTACAGGGAATCACGTAGAACCTCTTCGCGCCATGGATGCCAATGTAAAAATGTACCGCGTTACGACTGAGGCTGTCACAATGATTATCCAGATTATGCAACAGGAATGCGTTAATACAATGTCTGGCGAAAAATCATCTTATTCTGTACGAATTGAAATCGTGAAAAATAATAACTCAACATTCTTGAGTGGTTGCGGAAATTATATAACAGATCCTCGTTTGCATGATATTTGGGTTTTAGAAGAATTAAATGGACAAAAGGTGAGTTTGGCAGATTTTATTAAAGAGTTGCCTAATCTTGAAATAAACAGTTCAACCAATCAATTCATGGGGTTTGCAGGTTGTAACAGAATGAATGGAACTATTTTCTTTGAAAGAGGATTGCTTCGATTTACTAATACGATAACCACAAGAATGGCTTGCAGTTCTAATAATAAAGAAAATGAATTCCTTAAAACATTGCAAAGTACTACTAGTTATAAAGTTGAAAATTTACGATTAATACTTGCTAATCCATCAGGTGAAAAATTGGTTTTCAAAAAAGTAGATTAGCTATTTTAAAGTTTTACTTTAATTAAGTTTATACATTTAAACAAAATACAGAATCACAGTTTAGGCTGTGATTTTTTTTTGAATAAAATTAATTAGTGAATATTGTAAATTTAGATTGCTTTATGTCTAAAGGCTTTTAACTTAAAATTATAAAATGTTTATAGTGAGTTCATTCAAAAATAATCTAAATTTATGATTATGAACACTACTTTAAAAAAAGGATTCTATTTTAAAAGCTACGAAGCTCCGTTTCAATCTCCATTTGATAAGCTTTTTGCCATTTTCAAAGAGCTTATTACACACACTTCGGGAGATTTTGATGAAGCTATCAGTTGGCTACGCGAATTGGACAAAGAATACAAACTGACCGAGCCATCCTATACAATCGACGATTTTATTGAGGATTTGAAGAAAAAAGGATATTTGCGAGAAGAACTCAAAGATGACGGAACTTCAGGTTTGGGAATTACAGCCAAAACAGAGCGAGCCATTCGTCAACAGGCTTTAGATAACATTTTTGGAAATATTAAAAAGTCGGGGAGCGGTAACCACAAAACCAAACATGTTGGTAATGGTGATGAACACACAGGTGAATTCAGAGAATTTCATTTTGGAGATGCATTAGAACGCATTTCGCTGACCGAAAGTTTGAAAAACGCACAAATCAATAATGGAGTGGCTGATTTTATGCTCACCGAAAATGATTTGGTTGTCGAAGAAACCCGATATAAATCCCAAATGAGCACCGTTTTGATGATTGATATCAGTCACAGTATGATTCTGTATGGAGAAGACCGCATAACTCCCGCAAAGAAAGTGGCAATGGCATTGGCTGAATTAATCACTACCCGTTATCCAAAAGACACGCTTGATATTCTTGTTTTCGGAGACGATGCGTGGAGAATTTCCATTCGAGATTTGCCATATTTGAAGGTTGGTCCATTTCATACCAATACCGTTGCTGGTTTGCAATTGGCAATGGATTTGTTACGTAGAAAACGAAATACCAACAAACAAATTTTTATGATTACCGACGGGAAACCAAGCTGTGTGAGGGAAAAAGACGGATCTTACTATATGAATAGCAACGGTCTCGATCACTACATAGTTGAAAAATGCTATACCCAAGCCCAACAAGCCAGAAAACTCCATATTCCTATAACTACTTTTATGATTGCAAACGATCCTTATCTTCAAAAATTTGTAAATAAGTTTACAGAAGCCAATCAGGGAAAAGCGTTCTACACTGGATTGAAAGGTTTGGGCGAAATGATTTTTGAAGATTATGAAACCAATAGAAAGAAACGAATAAAATAGAGTTCAATTATTATTTTGGAGCAGAAACATTATGCTTTTTTGGAAACATCGTCCCGCTTTCCGTTTCAATCTTTTGTGCCGAACCCCGGCACAAAAGGATTTCCACTATAATCGGGGCTAAAGAGAAATATATTGCTTTTTTGCCATTATATAACAAACAAAATTAATCAAGCCAAGAATCTTAGTAACTCAAATAAAAATATGAAGATAGAAAACATAAATACACTGGGAGAATTAAAGGAATCAGGCTATATAAGCAAGAGTATCAAAGATGAATTACGTCACAATTTGATAGCAAAAATCAGATCGGGACAGCCTACTTTTGAAGGAGTTCACGGTTTTGAAAATACTGTAATACCAGAATTGGAACGAGCTATTTTATCGCGTCATAATATCAATTTATTGGGACTTCGCGGACAGGCCAAAACGAGACTGGCCCGAAAAATGGTGGAACTATTGGATGAATACATTCCGTATGTAACAGACTCCGAAATAAACGATGATCCTTTTCATCCATTATCCCGCTTTGCCAAAGACATTATTGCTATAAAAGGCGACGAAACTCCAATCTCATGGCTACACAGAAGCGATCGATTTTTCGAAAAACTAGCCACTCCAGATGTGACGGTCGCTGATTTGATAGGTGATGTCGACCCCATAAAAGCGGCCAATTTAAAATTATCCTATGCCGATGACCGCGTTATTCATTTTGGGATGATTCCGCGTGCCAACCGTTGTATCTTTGTGATTAACGAATTACCCGATTTACAAGCCCGAATCCAAGTTGCCTTGTTCAATATTTTGCAAGAAGGTGACATTCAGATTCGCGGTTTCAAATTGAGAATGCCACTCGACATGCAGTTTATCTTTACCGCCAATCCCGAAGATTATACAAATAGGGGAAGTATTGTAACACCATTGAAAGACAGGATAGGTTCACAAATTTTGACACATTATCCTCAGGATATTAATATTGCCAGAACGATTACAACGCAAGAAGCAAAGCTTGATTCAGCCCAAAGCGATTTGGTTTATATTCCGTCTTTGGCTAGAGATTTGTTGGAACAAATTAGTTTTGAAGCTCGAGAAAGCGAATTTATTGACAATAAAAGTGGTGTAAGCGCCAGATTAAGCATTACAGCTTATGAAAATTTATTAAGCACTGCCGAACGCCGTGCTTTACGATCCGGAATAGATAAAACGATTTTACGCTTGTCCGACTTTATGGGGATTATTCCTTCCATAACGGGTAAAGTCGAATTGGTTTACGAAGGAGAACAGGAGGGAGCGGCTATTGTAGCACAACGCTTGATAAATGATGCTATCCATACTTTTTTTCCAGCCTATTTTCCAAAAATTGAGCGATTGGAAAAACAAGGAGAAAAAACACCTTATACCGACATTTTGGATTGGTTTTTCACCGAAAGCGGTTTTGAGTTATTGGATGATTGTACCGATGAGGAATACAAAACCATTTTGGACAGTATTGCTCCACTCGAAAAATTAATAGAAAAGTACCAACCTGAATTAGAAAAACGAGACCGTTATTTTATGAAAGAGTTCATTTTGTGGGGATTGGTTGAATACAAAAAACTAAGTAAAGACCGTATATCAGAAGGTTATCAATTCAAGGATGTTTTTGGAAGTTATATCAGTAAATTATAACGAATAAGGGGAGTAAAAGTTAACATGAATTACACCAATTAGCACAAATTCTTTGTATCATTTAAAAAAGATACTAATTCTTGCTAATTGGTGTAATTTGTGTTTTTTTGGTTAAGATTTGAGTTATTGAATGTCTCATTATTTTACTTCTAATATTTTTTGACTGTAATATGCTATTTCATTGGTTATTTTTCCTTTATCATCAAAAGTATCAATAAACATCATAGGCAAGACTATACTTTTTTTATCTGATTTTCGGATTAATCTAATTTTCCACCATGATTGTACAACTCTGGCATCGTCCAATTCATAATGCAAATAATCAGGATATCCCACTTGATCAATGCTTACTAGATCATACATTTCAAACATTTTTTTATCGTTTTCCTTTTGTTCTGCCAAGGTGTATTGTTTATTAATGTCGGGGTTATTGATATCTATGAAAGTAGCTTTATCATCATAATATTTATAAGCTTTATCGAAATCTTTGTTTTCAAATGCATATACCATTTTTCGTACAGAATTGATATTTTCATGATGATTGTAGATTTGGCCATTTGTTCTGTCTGCAAAACTTTGATTGATTTCATCATTTACAGTACTGGTTGAATAGTTAATCAACATTTTTATTTTATTGTTTTTGTCAACAGTAAATAAGCGATGAATTGGTCTGTCAATCTTAACACCTGTTTCTTTCTGCACTCCTTTTACGTCTTCCCAAGTTTGTACCCAAACTAAATCTTTTTGATCAGCATCTTTATATTCTAGTGCATCAGGATAAGCGCCTTTGGACCTTTTGATACTTGGATAGTCTATATTGTCTTTCCATGTTTTAACCGTCTTTAAATAAGCAGCTTTATCCATTCCTTTATCATCCTTATTGGTAGATGTTCCACTATAATATTTAAAATCATCAGCTAAATAACTGGCTACTTTATCAGTGTCTCCACTAACAAATGCTTGGGTCATGTCTTCTACCGTAGTAATAGCTGGATGCTCTACATAAATAGTACCATTTGGTTTTTTTTGGGCGTACGTGATGACTGTCGCAATCAACAATACTGTAGCAATAAAGTTTTTCATGTTTATTTAAGTTTTTAGTTAAAAAAAAGAATTAAATTTAACAAAAATTAATTGATTATCAGTATTTTACGTGTTATTTATTTTAAATATGTCATTACTGATTTTAATTAGTCTACCTTGCCGCGTTGGAACTATTTTTAAGTCCATCAAAATGGATATGGAGAATAGTTTTGAAGCTTTGATTACAACTTATATAGAAAATAAAGTAGGGATATCAGAAAATTTTTTAAGCAATGATTTGGCCAATAATTTAAAGCAGAATTTACGTACTTTAAATAAAAATAGTCAATTAGCAGCTGCAGGTATAGGTAATTCAGAGAAGTTAGCATATGATGGAGCCATTCGAAGCGATTCTATCTATTGGCTTGACAAAAAGAACAATAATGCGTTTGAAAATGAATTTTTTACACAAATAGAAGCTTTTATACTTTATTTGAACGAAAGTTGTTATGCTGGAATTACGGGTTATGAATTTCATTATTCATTATATGAAGCAGGAGATTTCTATCTAAAGCATCTTGACCAGTTTAAAAATAATCCGAGCCGAAAATACTCTATGATCAGTTATTTAAACAGTGATTGGCAAGAAAGTGATGGGGGAGAACTACTCATTCACCAATTGGATAACAATCAAAGAATTAGTCCAACTCAAGGCAAAACTGTTTTTTTTAAAAGTGACGAACTAGTACATGAAGTTCTGGTGACCCAAAATATCAGAATGAGTATTACAGGTTGGTTAAAAAGTGATAGATAATCAGTGAAAAAGTAATGCTATCATAATCTCAAGAAAGATTAATATGATAACAATCCATTCCAAACGCGAGCTTTCACGAACATTCAAAACATCCGTAAAAAGTCTAAGATTATCTTCTACGATATCCAATCTATAATCAAGATCCTTAAATCGTGGATTGATATCAAAATTTGCTTTTAGGTGTCGATTTAATAGATGGAGTTCTTCATTGTCCCAAACCAAATTGGGGTCATCCAGAATATAGAGATTATCAACAATACTGTTTTTGACGTTCAATACTTTTCCGATGTATTTGAGCAGGTTTTTCTTTGAAATACTCAGTTTTCCGCGATGTTCCAATTCCTGTATGTATTTTTTGGAAGAAGTTATTAGATCATCTGTCAGCGCCTCATAATAATCCAATGCAACAGATTGGGCGATATTTAACATTACTATTTTCAAAACAGAAGGATCCACATAAGGCACTGTGACATAATCATTTTTGATAATCACTTTTGCGATGTTTTCGTCAATTTCTATTCGGTATTCTTCAAGCAATTCCAAATCGACAATTGTAGAAGCATAATTTTTGACAAAATCAATGAATTCATTTTTCTTGGGTGCTGTAAAATTTGCAAATACGACCACACCATAATCAAATATATAGAGATACCGTTTTTTATTTGTCAGCGTATAAAAAATTTCCGATGGTGAACTCGAGTGGGGTTCAACACCAAATTCAGCCCTTATTTTTTTTATATTAAAAATTTCGGCTATTTGGATAGCTTCAATTTTGATGAAATTGCCTTTTTCCATAGTAAAAGTTTTATTTTATCTCAAAAAAGTAGTTTAAAGTTAGCTATTTCTATTTTATTAAATGATTCATCAGCAAAAAAAAACGAACTGATTGATTTCTAGATTTAGTTAAAATGCGTATATTAGTATATTGAAAATCAATAAAATGATGAGAAGATGAAAGAGATAGAAAAACAATTAGGAACAAATGGCTTAGAACCAAATAAGGACGATAAAAACAAATTGCCGGATTCTCTTTTGTATCCTCCAGAAGAAGATATTTATAGAAAATTCCATAAAGAAAGTGATATCGATCCGGAAGATATTTCAAAAAAGAAAGTTCCGGTTGAAATCAATAAGGTCAGTGAACTTAATCAAAAGGAATTTGATGAAGATATGTCAGGTGGAGACTTGGATATACCAGGATCAGAGTTTGATGATGAATTTGAAAGTTCCGGGAACGAAGATGAAGAAAACAGTCATTACAGCATTGGCGGAGACAATCATAACAATTTGGAAGAGAACGAATAAACTAAGCTTTATTAAGACCCGAAAGTGGGTATTTTGGAATATTTTTATCTTGAATTAATACTTTAAATTTGAGCCCCATATCCATTAATAACCTATAGTTTATGTTTGATTCTTCTATGGCCTTTGACGCATTTTCTTTGAGATTCATTAATCTTTTGTTTTGATATTCTTTAAGTCCAAGAGTCAATAGGAAAGAAGCTTGATTTGTAATTCCACAGCAATTGAGACCATTTATATTTCCCCAATTTATTAAGGCCGAAAAATTTATGTAGGCAGTAATATCCTGCTCTCCTATGAATTGGTAGGGATTGTCATTTTTGTGGTGCTTGTAATAACACAAAAGAGTACCGGAACTTCTGTATTTTTCATATAATTCTGAGGAAATATCACCGTAATCAATAGTAATTACATATCCTTTGTTAAGTGATTGGGCAATTTCTTCTATCCAAGATCGGGCTTCTAAATTTATTTCTGTTCTGAATCTTTTTGGCAATTCTACATTCAACATTTTGAAATAATCAATGAGTTCCTTATTTGCAGGTTTTAAAATTTCAATAAAACCATCTAAATAGTCCACAAAAACTTCCATTAATTGATCTTCCATAACTACTTGATGCACTGAGAAATTATCTACTACTTCATTTGATAAAACACAGCCATTAATCTCTGGAATTTCCCGAATAGATTTGTACCAATTTACTTTTTCTTTCAAGAACATTTTTTCTCTTTCTTGCATACCAGGGCTTTTTTCGATAATACAATAGGACAAAACTTCGTAAAGTTCAGGATTGTTGTTTTTAAGATAATCTAAAATATCGTGACATAATAGACCAGTTCCTGC
>NZ_DASTTN010000048.1:0-10191 GCF_035760125.1 Flavobacterium sp. | reverse complement strand
AAATTGACGTTGAACAAAACAGGATTATATAGAGGATTAGGTTTTTCATTTCCTTTTTTAGTCGCAGTCACAGTAAACAGTCACAGCTTTGAAAACTGTGACTGAAAACCGAAAACTAAATTAATCTATAATATCAAACCCACAGTAAGGACGCAATACTTCTGGGATTACGATTCCTTCGGGTGTTTGGTAATTTTCCAAAATTCCGGCAAGAACTCTTGGCAAAGCCAATGAACTTCCGTTAAGGGTGTGTGCCAATTGGTTTTTCCCTTCTTTGTCTTTGAAACGCAATTTCAAACGATTCGCTTGGAAAGTCTCAAAATTAGATACAGATGAAATTTCCAACCAACGCTCTTGAGCTGTTGAATACACTTCAAAATCATAAGTCAATGCCGATGTGAAACCCATATCGCCTCCACAAAGACGTAAAATTCTGTATGGTAATTTCAATTCCTGCAAAATACTTTTTACATGTTCTACCATACCGTCAAGTGCAGCATATGAATTATCAGGATGCTCCACGCGAACGATTTCCACTTTATCAAATTGATGCAAACGGTTCAAACCACGTACATGCGCACCATAAGAACCAGCTTCGCGACGGAAACAAGGCGTATAACCTGTGTACTTAACAGGCAATTCATTTTCGGTTAAGATAACATCTCTAAAAATATTGGTTACTGGAACCTCAGCCGTTGGAATCAAATACAAATCATCTGTAGCATCATGATACATTTGACCTTCTTTGTCCGGCAATTGTCCTGTTCCATAAGCAGATGCTTCGTTTACCAAATGTGGCACTTGCATTTCTTTGTATCCAGCTTCCGTATTTTTATCCAAGAAATAATTGATCAAAGCGCGTTGCAAACGAGCTCCTTTCCCTTTATAAACAGGAAATCCGGCACCAGTTATCTTTACTCCCAATTCAAAATCGATGATGTCGTATTTTTTAACCAATTCCCAATGCGGTTGCGCTCCTTCGTGCAAAACGGGAATATCGCCTTCCTCAAAAACATTTAGGTTATCCTCTGGTGTTTTTCCAACAGGAACAATATCAGCAGGAAGATTTGGCAAAGTATATAATTTCTCTGTTAATTCATTCGCAATGGCAACAGCGCTTTCGGCCAATGCTTTGCTCTTTTCCTTCAACAGAACTGTTTTTTCTTTAAGAATAGCCGCTTTCGACTTTTCCCCTGCTTTCATCAAATCGCCAATATCCTTGGATAATTTATTAGATTCGGATAAAGTATTGTCTAACTCCACTTGAGTTGCACGACGTTTTTCATCCAATTGTACCACTTCTTCAACAATCCCTTTGGCATCCATATTTCTTTTGGCCAAAGCGTTGATTACTTTCTCTTGATTTTCTCTAATAAATGCGATTTGTAACATAGTTGTATTTTTATAACTAAATAATGACAGCAAATTTAGGGAAATGTTTATTAAGAACGAGACAAAGTTTGTTTTGTGTTTTCATTTTAGTTTCTGTCTCACAGTTTTGATAAAAAAATGAGTTAATTTGCCATTTTAGTGCACTTTAAAGCATTTTTAAAAATTCTAAATTAAAATGAATTCTGTCATTTTTGGTTTAAAAAGAACCACTTTAAACTATTTTTTTTCTAATTTTACTAAAAACTAGAAATCATGTTGTTAAAAAATATCGAAACCGCGCTGAACAAACAAATTCGTATTGAGGCAGAATCTTCTCAAACCTATCTATCAATGGCTTGTTGGGCCGAAGTAAATGGATTGGAAGGAATCGCTCGTTTTATGTATGCTCAATCTGACGAAGAGCGTTTACACATGCTCAAATTAATCAAGTATGTTAACGAACGTGGCGGACATGCCCAAGTTACCGACTTGAAAGCACCGAAAACGACTTACGAAACTTTCAAAGGCATGTTTGAAGAACTTTACAAACACGAAGTTTTTGTTTCGGAATCGATTAATAAGTTGGTACACATCACATTTGAAGAAAAAGATTATGCAACCCATAATTTCTTGCAATGGTATGTAGCCGAGCAAATTGAAGAAGAAGCAACAGCTAAAAACATCTTGGATAAAATTAACCTTATTGGTGATGACAAAGGTGGTTTGTATCTTTTTGACCGTGATATTCAACAGATGGCAATAACCAGTGCGGCTGCGGCAACCAAATAATTAAGAGAAGCCTTTCATAAATAATAACCCCAAAATGCCTGAGTTGCATTTTGGGGATTTTTTTGCTTCAAAAAGTGTTAAAGTTTATTTAGAACAGATAAAAATAACATACATTTGCATTGGTTTTAAATTCTTTACACCAAAATTTTCGAATAAATACATAACTATAATTCGCAGTACCTTGAGCAAGAAAGAAAAAGAAAAGGAGAAAAAGGACAAGAAAAAAAAGAAGGAGAAAAAAGAAATCCTCAAAAAAATAAAAGCGCTTGAAAGTTGCAAGTCTAGTTGTCAATTGGCTGGAAACTGCAAATCTAGTTGTTGTGAAAAATACAAGAAAAGCGAAAAAAAGCGTTGCAGTCGTTGTCCTATGTTTGATTTGCTAAAAAAAACAGCATAAGTTCTAGTTTACAGATAGAATTGCATAAATAAATATTTTATAATTCTCTATTGATTTATAATGAACCGTCGTAATAATCAATTTATATGTATTGAAAAAAGAGTTCCGTGATTGCGGAACTCTTTTTTTGTTTTGGTATCTTCTGGAATCTACTTCCCCAGTAACATAATTTCGCTTACAACCACTTCGGTGATATAGCGTTTTTCTCCATTCTTGTCGTCATAGCTTCTGTGGGTTAGTTTTCCGTCTATGGCTATTTGTTTTCCTTTGGTTACGAATTTCTCGATGATTTCAGCGGTTTTTCCCCAGGCAACTACGCTGTGCCATTCGGTTTGCTCCACTCGTTCTCCTTTGTCGTTTTTGTAACTGTCGTTGGTGGCGATTGTCAAATTGGCTAATTTTTTTCCTCCCTCAAAAGATTTGATGATTGGGTCGTTTCCTGCGTTTCCGATTAACTGTACTCTGTTTTTCATGGCGTGTAAAATTTAAATGTTAGTGTGTATATGATTTTTTTGAAATTGAAATTTGCTATTGTCATTGACATTGCTCTGTTTCATTTCGACTTGGCAAAGATGCGACGGCTTCCATAAGTTATTCGGTTACTAACTACTTACTTTCGGTTGTAATTATTTGTAACCGTTTGTAAATGGGAAATTTTGAGTATATTTGATGGTTAGCAATAAGTTAAAAACAACTCTAATACAGAATACTCAAACAAAAAAGTCCAAAATATTGACTTTATAAATTTTACAAAAAGAAATATGACTGAAATAAAAATTGCAATTACAGAAGTTAAAATATCAGAATGGTTTTTACGCATTGCATTAAGTGCAGGATTTTTATCTGCCTCGGCAGACCGATTTGGCATGTGGCCAAAAGGAGTATCAGCCTGGGGAAATTGGCAAAATTTTGTAGCTTATACTAAAAGTTTAAATTCATTTGTACCGGACAGTTTAATACCATTTTTGGCTTATACTGCAACATCTTTTGAAATTGTTTTAGGTATTTTGTTGCTCACCAATTTTAAAACCAATTGGGTAGCTAAAGCAAGTAGTGCATTACTTTTATTGTTTGCATTGTCGATGACATTTTCTAATAGCATAAAAGCCCCGCTTGATTATTCCGTATTTACAGCATCTGCAAGTGCTTTTGTATTGAGTATACTTGTTAACCCGAAACGAAACAAAGAATACAAATTTTAAAAGAACAGCCTCTAACTTGCTATTAGTGATTTGAACAATAGGCTTAATAGAAATTCTGTTTTGTATTTGCGGTGATTTGCTTCGCCTTTTCACTATCGCTCGGGTGGCAAAACCGAAAAGAGCAAATTATTTGTTTAAAAATCAGTCTAATCTGTGTTATCTGTTGCTAAATTTTAAAAGCGTGGATGGAAAATAATCACAAAACCATAATCCCTAATTAGCCCTGATAGAGCCGATATCCTCGTAACGCAGTGGAGAGATAAAGGCGAAAGCAGGAATCCATGCCCACAAATGAAGCCTAATGATTGGCTCCAAAAAAAATGAAATGATGTTGAATCTAAAACGATGATACTATGAAAACTTGCCTCGAATGTGGTGACCCAATTATAGGTCGCGAAGACAAGAAATTCTGTAGCGATGGCTGCCGGAATGCCTACAACAACAAAATAAATAAGGACAGCACAAATTATATGCGCAATATCAATAACAAATTGCGCAAAAATTACCGAATTTTGTCGGAACTCAATGTGGAGGGAAAATCCAAAACAACCCGAGCCAAGTTGATGAGCAAGGGCTTTGACTTTGAGTTTTTCACCAATGTTTTGAATACCAAAACAGGGAATACCTACTATTTCCTGTATGATCAAGGCTATATGGTTTTGGACAATGATTATTATATGCTAGTTAAAAAAGATATTTAATACCCCCAATTATGAAAAAGAATTATTCCTCCATTATAACTGTTGTCATCATCCTAGGGATTTTGGGATTTTTGTTTTTCTCGTTAATGCCTTCGTGGTCTCCTGATGAGGACAAAAAAATCACAGAGTTTTCAACGAGCAGAGCTTTGGAACATATCAATGCGATTGCCAAACAACCGCATTATGTAGGCACCAAAAACCACGAGGTTGTTGCCAATTATATCATTAAGGAGCTTCAAAAACTGGGATTGGAAACAACGGTTCAGGAAGGTTTTACGTTGAGTGATTGGGGAAATTTGGTTAAATCCAAAAATATAATGTGTCGCATTGAAGGAACTAAGAATACCAAAGCTTTGCTCCTGCTTTCGCATTATGACAGCGCACCACATTCTTTTTCGCACGGAGCTAGTGATGATGCATCGGGTGTGGCAACGATTTTGGAAGGCGTTCGTGCTTTTTTGAATGCGAGAACCAAACACCAAAACGACATTATCATTCTGTTTACGGATGCTGAGGAATTAGGATTGAATGGCGCCGCGCTTTTTGTTACCCAACACCAATGGGCAAAAGAAGTTGGATTGGTCTTAAATTTTGAAGCTCGAGGTTCTTCGGGACCGAGTTATATGTTGATGGAAACCAATAAGGGAAATGCGGGTTTGGTAAAAGAATTTGCCAAAGCGGGCGCTACCTATCCAGTTTCTAATTCGTTGATGTACAGCATTTACAAAATGCTTCCGAATGATACCGACTTAACGGTTTTCCGAGAGCAAGGCGATATTCAAGGTTTTAATTTTGCTTTTATAGACGACCATTTTAATTATCATACCCAACAAGATGATGTGGCACATTTGGACAAAAACACCTTGAAACACCAAGGTTCATACTTGATGCCGTTACTGAATTATTTCTCGAATGCCGATTTGAATGCTACAGCTTCGACAACCGATGATGTTTATTTCACGATTCCGTTTACGTTCATCAGTTATCCTTTTGATTGGGTAATGCCAATGACACTGATCGCCGCAGGTTTGTTAATCATTTTGGTGTTTTTGGGCAAAGCCAAAAGAATGCTGAAACTGAACGATATTATGAAAGGGTTTTTTCCGTTTTTGGGTTCTCTTATTTTTGCTGGATCAATCACGTATTACGGCTGGAAAGGTTTGCTTTTATTGAATCCGCAATACAATGATTTACTCAACGGTTTTACTTACAACGGACATGATTATATTGCGGCTTTTGTATTGATGAGTCTTTCTATTTGTTTTTTCTTTTATCAAATAGCTTCCAAACCAAAAGTGACTATGAACCATTATGTGGTTCCGTTATTATTTTGGATTGTGTTGAATGGGTTTCTTGCCAATAGTTTGCGTGGTGCAGGATTCTTGATTATTCCGGTATATTTTGGACTGATTGCTTTTGCGGTTTTTGTATTTATCCAAAAGTCCAATTGGATTGTAAACCTAATTTGTGGGATTCCCGCGCTGTTGATTATTGCACCGTTTATCGAAATGTTTCCGGTAGGTTTGGGACTGAAAGTGCTGTTTGGCAGCGCTATTTTGACTGTTTTGGCATTTGTATTACTGCTACCTGTTTTTGGGGCTTTCCACAAAAAAGGAAGCTGGTCCATATTGTTCTTTTTAATCTCTGTTATCTTTTTGGCGAAAGCACAATACCATTCCGGTTATGAATCGGGACAAGCAAAATCTAACAGTTTGGTGTATTTCTATAATGCCAATAACCAAAAGGCATATTGGTTGACTTATGATACTAATCTGGATTCTTGGACGAAAGGCTATTTAGGCGAAAAACCAAAAGGTGCAAAAATATTCAATGAATTGAAGTTATTCAGCAAATACAATTCAGGATTCACCTATGCCGCCGAAGCTCCTGACAAAGGAATTGCAAAACCAACCATTACATTTTTAAAAGACAGTGTTGTTGGTTCAAAAAGATATTTAAAAATTCAAATCACGCCAAACCGAAAGGTCAATCGCTATGATGTTTTTGCTGCTGAAATAATGAGATTTTATAATTTCAAAGCCAATGGCGTGACAACTTTGGGTCAACAAGGAACTGAATTAGAAAGAAACGGCAAAAAACTGTTAAGCTATTATGTGGTCAACAACGAACCGCTGGTATTGCAATTTACCATAAACAAAGCCACAGTTCTTGACATGAATGTGATGGAAAGTTCATTTGATTTGATGGTCAATCCACTATTTTCAATGACTCCAAGAGAAAGCTGGATGATGCCAACTCCTTTTGTGTTGAATGATGCGGTAATTATTACCCAAAAATTAAAACGAACTCCAAAATTCGTTGCGCCACCTGTGAATCCTGCCACAACACAACCAGTATTGACGGATAGTTTGAAAGTGGTAAAAGATAGTCTACGAGTGAAACAAAAGGAGATTTAAGAAACATCAATAACAATTTATGTCAGAATCCGATTTTAATTTACAGCCTGATACATTAGAAAACGACCAAATAAAAATAATCCCTCTCAAAGAGAATGATTTTGAAATCCTCTATAAAGTAGCTTCAGATCCTGAAATTTGGGAACAACATCCCTCAAAAAACCGCTACCAAAAAGACGTGTTTCAACTCTTTTTTGATGGTGCCGTTGATTCAAAAAGTGCATTTCTAGTTTACAATTCAGCAACAGAAGAGCTTATAGGAAGTACTCGTTATTATGATTTCGATGCAGAAAATTCTAAAATTGCAATTGGGTTCACGTTTTTGGCAAAAAAATTCTGGGGAGGAAATCATAACAAAGCCATGAAACAGTTACTTATCGATTATGCTTTCGAGCACGTCGATACGATAGTTTTTCATATTGGCAAAACCAACATCAGGTCTCAAAAAGCCGTTTCAAAAATTGGCGCAACCAAAATGGGCATCGTCGATTTTAATAACATAGCCCACTTTGAATACCATATTCAGAAAAAAGATTGGGTTTAAGATACATATCATACAGAATAGATTTTTCTTTAAGGTCATAAATTTGACCTTAAAGAATTTAAAAGTGCTATTCCATCAACAAGCACATTCAAATTTTAATCCGCTTTTATTTCCTTTAGTTCCCTCGGTAGCGTAACCGTCAAATTTCCACCACTCAATTCCACCTATTAATTCTTTTACTTTAAATCCTAATTTGGTCATATTTAAAGCTCCTTTTGTGGAAGCATTACAGCCTATTCCGTCGCAATAAGTTACATACAGCACTTCTTTGTCCAAATGGGCAGTTGTTTCCGGGCTCATTTCGCGATGAGGGATATTAATGGCATTGGGAATATGTTCTGCCTCAAATCCAAATGCTTTTCGGGCATCGAGAGCGATTACCTTTTCTCCGTTGTTCAAGGCATCAAACAAATCGGACGGATCCATTTCGAAGGCCAATTTGTTTTCATAAAATTTTATTTGCTCTTCCATTTATATTGTTTTTAGATTGATTAATAATCCAAAATTAGGACAACTAAATTTACCATAAAAACGAAAAGAATTCATCTATCATATGAATTCTTTTCATATAAATCCAATTATAAATTTTGTTCCTTTGTGTAAATAATTTTCGAAAATGGAAATCAGACATCTAAGATTGATTAAGGCAATTGTCGAAGAAGGAAGCATCACAAAAGCGATTGACAAATTACATTTGACACAATCGGCCTTGAGCCATCAACTCAAAGAAGCCGAATACCAATTGGGCACACAACTCTTTTTGAGAACAAATAAAAAACTGGTTCTAACCAAAGCAGGCGAGAAGTTATATGAAATTGCAAATGAAATTCTCGACAAACTTTCGGAAACGGAACTCCAGATCAAAGAGATGGTTTTCGGAGAATATGGTGAAATTCGTATCAGTACCGAATGCTTTTCCAGTTACCATTGGTTGCCCTCTGTTTTAAAGCAATTCCACCATTTATACCCTAATGTTGAATTGAAAATTGTTACCGAAGCCACCCATTATCCTTTACAAAAATTACTGGATAATGTAATCGACATAGGAATAGTAAGCGATCAAATCAAAGATGACAGAATAAAATATCTGGAGCTTTTTCAAGATGAAGTGGTTATGGCAGTTTCTGAAAACCATCCCTGGGCCAATAAAAAATATGTAGTTGCCGAAGATTTTGCCAATGAGCATTTAATCATTCATTCCCTGCCGATGGAAACGGTTACCATTCATCAAATGGTTTTGGCACCAGCCCAAGTAACGCCGAAAAAAATAACACCATTGCCGCTCACCGAAGCTTCCATCGAAATGGTCAAAGCTGATATGGGCGTAATGTCTATGGCAAAATGGGCGTTGCAACCTTATTTAAAAAACAGTCCAATCAAAGCCATAAAAATTACTAAAAACGGACTGAGAAGAAAACATTTCATAGCCATTAGAACCGAAAAACAATATCCAGATTATTTCAACCATTTTATAGGCTTTTTACAAACTGAAATCAATCTTCAATGAAGTATCTAATTCGAGATTGCAAACCAAAAGATGTAAATACTGTGGTTGATTTGTGTCAAAAACACGCAGACTATGAACAAGCCGATTTTGATCCGATTGAAAAAGAAGAGAAACTTAAAAGTGTCTTGTTTGATAGACAACCCAAATTATTTTGTTTAATTGTTGAAGCTAATAAAACAATCGTTGGCTATGCGAGTTATACTTTTGATTTTTCAACTTGGGATGCCGCCACTTTTATGTATTTGGATTGTTTGTATCTCGAAGAAGACGTTCGAAGTTTTGGAATTGGTGAAGCCATAATTGAAAAATTAAAGCAAATTGCAACGGATAAAAAGTGCATCAACATACAATGGCACACTCCTAAATTCAATGAAAAGGCAATTAAATTTTACCATCGCATCGGTGGGACAGGGAAAGATAAAGTACGCTTTTTTCTGGATTTGTAATGGGTTATAAAAAATATAAAATGAAACAAATAAGTATATTGGGCTGTGGTTGGTTGGGTTTGCCTTTGGCGAAAGCCTTAATAACAAATGAATTTTCAGTAAAAGGAACAACTACATCGGAAAGTAAACTTTCTACATTAAAATCGTCGGGCATTGACCCTTTTTTAGTTGCGCTTGACAGCAAAAGTATAACTGGTGCTATCGAAGAATTTCTCGATGAAAGTGAAACTTTGATTATTGATATTCCACCACAATTGAGAAGAGAAAATAGCGATTCTTCAAATGAAAAAGTATTTGTCGAAAAAATAAAAATACTGATTTCGTATATTGAAAAATCAGTGGTTAAAAATGTGCTTTTTGTAAGCTCTACTTCCGTTTATGGTGAAGTCGATGGAACGATAACCGAAGAAACCATCCCAAAACCAGATACCGAAAGTGGTAAGCAATTACTGGAATCTGAGTTACTTTTGCAAAATAATCCCAACTTCAAAACCACGATTCTACGTTTTGGCGGACTCATCGGCGAAGACCGAAATCCGATAAAGTTTTTGGCAGGAAAAATAAACCTTGAAAATCCAAAAGCCCCCATTAATTTTATCCATCAGGAAGATTGTATTGAGATAATTTTAAAAATCATAACTACTGGTTCCTGGAACGAAATTTACAATGGCGTGACTCCTTTTCATCCCACAAGAGAAACCTATTATACACAAAAAGCAACCGAATTAAACTTACCTTTGCCACAATTTGACCAATCAAAACCTTCCATTGGAAAGCTAATTTTGAGCGATAAAGTAGAAAACGTTTTAGGTTATTC